>JAGCRH010000057.1 GCA_017964785.1 Prevotella sp. | reverse complement strand
GGCCTACCGTGACCTCATCCTCTTCCTGAATGCCTCGGCCGTGCTGGACGACGATGCCCACCGCTTCGACGCACTCATCCAGCAGGTGAACGAACTCATCAAGTACTACCGCCTGTATGTGGTACCGAAAGGTTCCCGCACTTCCGTCACTGGCGACGATGAGACAACGGGTGGCGGGAATGGTTCTAATGGCGATAACCCCGGTGGTGGCGATAATACCAGCGGCGGCGACCAGTAAACCTATCGCCGTATCGCCGGGGCCTGGCCCTACTGATATTATCACGCATACGCAAAAATCCCAAAGCAAAATCACATTGCTTTGGGATTTATGATTTATTGAGGTTTATCAGAGGCACAAGAAGGGCCCGATTAATATTCGTAGAGTTTAATGTGGAGAATTTTCCACTCGCCGACACCGATACGGGCATGACGGCCTTGATGGGTTTGGTCACCGTTGTGACGACGGAGGTACTTCATTATGCCATTAGCATCAATTTCGACTTCATCGACAGAAAGGAGACCGAGGCGTTTGCCACTAAAACGTTTGTTTGCTTTTTGGTCTACGCTCCCACCAGCCTCGGCAAAACCATCTTCACCTAACTGTTTCTTTTCCTCTTGTTGTTTCTCTGTAGGGGTTTTGAAGTCAATGACTACACCACTGCCAGCCAACAGATAGTCAAATTTTCCAAGACGGATGAGTATGGCTCCGCCCTCTGGCCATGTACTACCGTCGGTGGCGCGGGGATCCCAAGGGAGGGTAAAATAGTGGCGGCAGGTCATTATCACGTTGTCATCGTTGATGATACGCTCTTGGTCATTCTGATCGAAGAGAATACCATAAGAGGTGAGAGGTAAGTGGTGAGAGGTGAGAGAATAGACTTGTCGCAGCAGGTTGTAGGACTGTGTTACCGATTCCGTTTCTTTCTCGCTGGCTTGGTCGATGGCGAAAGGCGAGAAGCCCAAAGCCTGATGTTCACCAAAGGCATAGAGGGCGCGAACGCCGCTGTTTTCGCAGCAGCGGCTCTCAGGGATGAAGAGGCGGTTTTTCACCTTTCCTCCATCCTGCGGACGCAAAGGCATGGCATACTGCGCACACCACGACTTAAAACCCGTGTCGTAGATATCAGGAGCGAGCAGGTCGATGCTGGGTGCTCCTTCATGCCAGAAGTCAATGAGATGTGCCAACGGTCCTGCCGATGGATATTCGCCAGGACGACGCCCACGACTGTTCATGGCAGCATTCACGTAGAGCGGCATATCATGAATCTCGCGGGCAGCCTTGGCCAAATGCTCCACATAGCGGGCGTAACTCAGTGCCATAAACTTCTCGTCGGCATAGTTGTCCGTGCCGTAGCGCTCTGCCCAACGCTCTTGTTTATAGGCTTTCTCAGCCAACGGCGAGTGGTCGCGTGCCGATTCCAGCATACCGATCTCATTCTCTATCTGCATCATGATGACCACCTCGCGCTGCGGATCGCGCTCCTTGATATGCCGCATCAGTGCCGAGAATGCTTTCAAATCTGCTTGCAGCACATTGTCACTAAAACATGATGCAATTTCCATCTGCTTTCCTTCTGCAGTCATCGCCCGAGGAAACCGCTTCGTGTCCTGCTTGAACCACCCAGGCGTATAGCACGACATCGAGTTCTTCCATACACCGAACCAGAGGAATACGACGTGCAACTGCTCGCGTCGTCCCACATCGATGGTACGGTCAATGAGTGTGAAGTCGAATTTCCCTTCTATTGGCTCCATTAGTTCCCAGTAAGCAGGTACGAGCACGGTATTCAGCCCTAATGCTTTCATCCGTGGCATCACCTCGTCGATATCGGCCATCGACGTTGCCGCCGAATTGCTCAGTTCACCGCCAAGGATGGGATTGTTTATCTTCTGCGCTGAAACCGTCAGCATGATTAACAACGAAATGAGGCAGAATAGTTGTTTTCTCAAATTCATAATTATGTTGATTTAGTTTCTATTCGCTTATGTTATAAGTGTGTAAAGTTCCAAATTATTGTCCTGTGGCTTGGCGGTATTCCAAGAGGCGGTTCTGATAGTTGGCGTAGGCATCCGTACGTTTGTCGCAGGCCTTCTGGTAGAGCAACTGCGCTTCTAACAGGTCGCTCATCTTCGAGGTGCCTGCCTGATAGTAGTTGCGGTTCAGACGGAGATTCTCCTCTGCCTGTTCGATGCTTCGCTGGGCGATAGCTAGTTGCTGGTAGGCTTCCTCGACATCGTTCTTGGCTTTCTGCATCCGGATTTCCAAGAGTTTGGAGTTGTCTGCCAACTGCTCCTCGGCCTTCTGCTGTTCAATCTTCCTGCGCTTGATGGCATGGGAACCGCCCCACCAGTCGGAGATAGGGACGCTGACAGTGGCAAAGACCATCCCGAAGGAGTGGTCACGTTCGAGCAGGTTGTGGTAGTTATAGCCTGCACCCACGGATACGGATGGCAGACTCTCGCCGATAGTCATTTTCTTTTGGAGGTTAGCAGCCTCGACCTGCTTGCCAAGGAGTTGGTACTCAGGCAAACATTGAACATTGAAGATTGAAGATTGAACATTTTGTGAAGATGCGGTAAGACTATTTTCATTCTGCTCTCCACCTTCTACTTTCCACGAATCATCATCTTTGAGTCCGCAATACTGTGCCAGCAACAGACGGACGATGCTCAGGGCATTGTTGAGTGACAGTTTCTGGCTCTCGATATCGTTCTGGCGCAGTTGCACCTGCAACAAATCGTTCTGCATGGCGACACCGGCACGGACGGCTACATCCACATCCTTTGCGATATCGTCCAACAGAGCCGTCACTGCCTCGATGGTCTTCATCTTCTCCTGCAAGGAGACGATCTGCCAGTAATACTGTTCAGTGGTTTTCTCCACCTCGTTTTCCGACAGTTGCAGTTGCAGTCGACTGGCTTCCTCGCCAACCTTCGCCAGTTTGTTGCCATAGATGATCCGACCCCCTGCGAAGACGGGTTGCACTGCCATCAGCGAACCGATGGTACCGTTTTTCATCATCGAGACATCGATGGGATTGGCTAAGGCCAAGAGGGCTTCCGCAGGCAGACTCTGTGCCAAGGCAGGCATCAGCGACGACGGGATGACTTCCGAGGGGTTGATACTGGTCTGGGCCATCCCCTTGTTGGCATTGAACCATAGGCCCGTGCCACTGACATTGGGGAAATACTTAGTAAAGGCCTCCTTGCGCTGTTGCTGTGAGGCCTCTATGTCGAGACGGGCACTGCGCGTAGCGATGTTGTTTTGGAGGGCTGCGGCTTTGAGTTGTTCTAGGGTATAGGTCTGGGCTGTTGCTGTGGCACAGCAACAAACGGTACAGACGATGATTGCGATTATTTTATTCATAATCATTTGAGGTTTACTTTCCAATAGATGACGGGTAGCATGATGACCACCATGATGAGTGAGCCGATGCCGCCTGCGAAGATGGTGACACCCACAGGCATCCAGAACGAACTCTGGGCGATGATCATCGGCACCACACCGACTGCTGTGGTGGCAGTGGTGAGGAAGATCGGCACCATACGACGCTTACCGGCATCGTAGGCAGCCTGTTTCACCGCGTTGTTATAGGCCTCGCGGTCCACCGTCCAGTCACCATGCTCTGCCACATATTTCTTAATCAGGTCGATGGCGTGTTCGAAGATGAGGATCTCGTTACGCATGATCATTCCCATCAGGGTGATGAGGCCGAAGATAGAGGTCAGCCCCAAGGCACGGTTCATCAGTCCCAGACCGATCAGTGCACCAGGTGTCATTAGGGCGAGGGCTACCATACAGATGGTGGTGATGCCGTACTTTTTGAAGTTGAACAACAGGAAGAAGAACACGATGATCATCGCGATGGTGATGCCTCCGAATATCTGTGGCAGGGCCTCGTCGCCGTATTCTATCTCACCGCCTACCTCACAGCGGATGCCCTGAGGCAGTTCAATCTCCTTCTGCATGATCTCTGCAATCCGGTTCTCGACAGGCGCCGTAAAGACACCCTGCGTAAACTGTGCCGTGACGGTGATACAGCGTTCGCCCCCACGATGCATGATCCGGCTCTCACTCCACTGGGGCTGTACCTTCGCAATCTGTCGCAGCGGCACGGTGCTGTTACCTTGTCGGACGGCAGAGGATACCATCGAGGTAGGCGAGGAGATACCGAGGTTGGCGATGTCGGAGAAGGTCATATCCGTATCATCCTTCACGATGATGGGCAGTTCGTAGTTGCCTTCCCAGATCTGTCCCACCCGCAGGTCACTCGATGTGGCAGTCAGGGCGAGTTGTGCCGTGGTACGTGTGATACCGAGTTGGGCGGAAGTCACGGGGTCGAGTTCCACATTGATAATCGGATAGGGCTGGAAGTAGTCGGTATGCACCCACTCCAACTCCGGCATCTCCCGCATCCGTTCCATCAGGCGCTCCGCCACCACGTGCAACGAGTCGAGGTTGTCGCCATAGAAGCGGTATTCCAGTTCGTTGACCTCCAAATAGTCGAGGCGCTTGAACTTCACGTAGGCCTTGGGGAAGGCCTCACCCAACATGGGCTGGTATTTCGCGAGGAGGTCGAGTGTGGCTTTGTCGGAGGTGGTGTTCACAATAAACTGCGCATAGTTGTTGCCTGCCATCTGAGGGGCGTAGGCATCCATGAAGCGTGGCGAGGAACAACCGATAAAGCCTGTGATACCCGTGATGCGTTCGTCCTTCTCCAACACATGCTGCACGGAGTCGGCTATCGCCTCCGTCTCTGCCAGTCCCTTGCCGTCGGGCAGGAATATCTCCACCGCAAACTGGTCGCGGTCAGCATAGGGGAAGAGTCGTATCTTCAATGTTGGTACGATGAGCAGTGAGAGCAAGATCACTGCAAGCCCCCCTCCGATGGTGATCCACGGATGGGCAAAGGTGAAGTCGAGCGCCTTGTCGTAGGTTCTCTGCACCCACTTCGTAATCGCATTACCGCCCGTCTTCACCTTGTCGGGTTTGATGATCAGCACCTCCAAGAACGGTATCACGGCAACTGCCAGGAAGAGCGACACCATGAGGTTGATGGTGATGGTGATGGGGAAGTCTTTCAGACAGTCGTGGAACATGCCCTTCATCGTGATGAGGAAGGGGTAGAAGATGGCGCAGATACAGATGGTGGCCAGCATCATCGGCATAAAGTACTGCTTGGCGGAGTCGATGGCAGCCTGTTTGGGTTCGTAGCCCTTGCCTAAGTATTCCAGATAGCCGTCGATGACGACGATACTGTTATCTACAATCATTCCCAACACGACGATCATCGCCGCCAGCGTCACGATGTTCAGTTCGATAGCCATCATATACATGATCGACACGCTGACAAACGTACTGAGTGGGATGGTGATGGCAGCCACGATGGCGGAGCGCAGGGGGAAGAGCACCATCATGACGAGGATGATGATCAGCATGGCGATGAGCAGGTCCCGTACGAAATCGCTGATGCTCTTACTCACCACCTTCGGTTTGTCGGCGATACGGGTGACATTCACATCCTCTGGCAGTTCGTTCTGACGGAAGTCGTTGAGCACCTTGTCCACCTCCTTGCCGTACTCCACCACATTATTCCCTGGCGTCATCTCCATCGACAACAGCACACAGGGGTGTCCGTCCTGTTCGATACGACTCGACATCGGGTCGTATTCCCTTTTGACGGTAGCCACATCACGCACCCTCACCACCTTACCCGTGGCGGGGTCGGAGAAGATGATCTGGTTGGCAATCTCCTCTTCGGAGTCGTCCGTATTCTCAATGTGGATGGGTATCTGCTGGTCATCGTCGCTGATGCTGCCACTCATCGTGGTGAGGCCCTGCGACTGCAAACGGGAAAAGAGCATCTGTTGTCCGATGCCGTAGGCCTGTAACCGCTGCCGGTCGATGTAGAGACTGATCTGCTGCTTCTGTTCACCAAACAGTTTCACGTTGGCGACAGAGGGGATGCGCCGCAGCCGGTCGCTCAGGTCGTCGCTGTACTGTTTCAGTTCCCGGTAACTGCGCTGGCTACTCTCGATGGCAATCAGCAAAGCAGAGGTATTGCCGAAGTCATCGTTGACTACGATGGCGAGGACGCCTGCGGGCAGTTGCGCCTTGAAGGCATTCAGTCCGTGCTTGATCTTACTCCACACCTCATCCTTATTGTCCACATCGTCGTTCAGTTTCACCATCGCGATACACATGCCGTTCTGCGAGGTGGTGGTGGTCTTCAGGCGGTTCACCTCACCGAAGGTGAAGAGGTAACGCTCCAACGGACGCGCTGCCTGCTGCTCCACCTCTTCCGAGGTGGCCCCCGGATAGACGGCTACCACCACACCCTGACGGATGGTGGCGTGGGGGAACTCATCCTTCGGCATGATGTACATCCCGAAGATACCCATCACAAACAATATCAGGATGATCAGCAGTGTTATCGAGTAATGTTCCAATGGCCATTTCAGCCATTCCATCTTATTTCCCATAATGTTCAATGATCAATGTTCAATCTTCAATGTTCAATAGACCACTTTCGTTCCTTCACTCAGTTTCTGATAGCCCTCGATGACCACACGCTGTCCCACATCGATACCCTCGGTGACAGCCACATTGTTGCCTTTCGTACCGCCGATGCTCACCTTGGCGCGATGGGCTGTATTGTCCTTGCCGATGGTCCATACAAACAGGCTGCCGTCGGCTGCCTTTTGTACGGCTGTCACAGGCAGCGACTTCCCGCTGATACCCTGTGAACCCTCTGTCATGAAACGGACACTCGCCACCATACCGGGCAGCAGTTTCCGGTCACCATTGTTCACGCGTATACGTATATCATAGGTATGCGTGAGGGCATCGGCCACGACACCTTTTTCTATCCGTCCGCCATTCACCTGCTTGTCAACAGCCTCCACGTTGATGGTTGTTGGCGTGGTGCTGCTGATGGCATCCACCTCTGCCTCCGGTACGGCTACCTTCACTTTCACACTGCTGATGTCGAGGATGGTGACAACGGCCTGTGAGGGTAGGGCCGTCTCGCCCGCCTTCACCTGCTGCTGGCCGATGATACCACTGACGGGTGCCGTCAGTCGGCAGTCAGCCAGATTCTTTTTGGCCACTTCCAATTGCGACTTCGCCTGGGCCACCTTACTCTGTATCTCCACCCATTGCACCTCGGGTAGCGAGCCGTTGTCGTGCAGCATACTGTAACGTTGCAGGGCGTCGTTGGCCTGTGTCATCTGAGCCTCGGCACCAGCCAACAGGTTGCGTGCCTGGGTGTCGTCCATCTCCGCAATCAGTTGTCCGCGACTGACGGCCTGTCCCTCACGCACCAGCATCCGTTTCACCACACCCATGCTGGTAAAACTGACTGCCGTCCCTTCATTCTCCTCCACGATACCCACGTAGGTCTGGGCATTGTCCACAAAGGCAGGCGAGACCACTACCGTCTTCACTCTTGTCGGAGCCTTGGCCCCTTTTTCTTTCTTTTCACCGCAGCCTATTGCCATCAGACAACAGGCAAAAGCGAGGATTATTTCTTTCTTCATTGCACATGGTTTATTTTGTGTGCAAAGATAATACTTTTCTCCGACACCACCAATTAAATTCATTTTTTTATAAATTTTAAGATTTAAAATGATACAGGTTTTGGGATATTTTTGTATCTTTGCAGCCGATTAGAGTTTTCCAAAACGGACAACTTTTTGAAAGATCAAAACAAAAAAGTTTCCCAAAACGGAAAACTTTTTGTGCGGGATGAGCCTAAATGATTAAAGAAACGACAATATGGAAATTAAGAACTTTACCATCACGAAAAGAGACGGAACGAAGGATCAGTTCTCACTCGACAAGATCATGAATGCGATCGTAAAGGCATTCGAAAGCGTAAACGAACCGGCAGACTTGGGCATCGTGTCCAAGATTCTGAACCACCTCGACATGCACGACGACATCACCGTGGAGGAAATCCAGAACCAGGTGGAGGAGGCGCTCATGCGCGAGGGCTATTACAATGTGGCAAAGTCGTTTATCCTCTACCGTCAGTTGCACTCCGAGGATCGTGATACCTTAGAGAAGATGATGTTCCTCTCCGAGTACACTGAGTCGGTAAACGCCGCCACTGGTTCGAAGTACGATGCCAACGCCAATGTGGAGCACAAGAACATCGCAACCCTCATCGGCGAACTGCCCAAGTCGAACTTCATCCGTCTGAACCGCCGTCTGCTCACCGACCGCATCAAGAAGATGTACGGCAAAGCCCTGGCTGATGAGTATATCGACAAACTGACCCACCATTTTATTTATAAGAACGACGAGACCTCGTTGGCCAACTACTGCGCCTCCATCACGATGTACCCCTGGCTCATCAACGGCACCACCGAGATTGGCGGTAACTCGACGGCTCCAACGAACCTCAAGTCGTTTGCTGGCGGT
>JAGCRH010000004.1 GCA_017964785.1 Prevotella sp. | reverse complement strand
TTGTAGACATCCTTGACAAGACCGCCATGTGGCAGCCAAACACACCATTAAGCAAGTACCGTGAACTGTTGCCTGACAGATGGGCAACAATGTAAACAATCGTCATTGATTATGCAAGGCGTAACATCAGAGACGCTTACTGTGTTTGAATTATTAAATTTGAAGGCCCGACAAATCGGTTCTTCCTAGTATCGGCTGCAAAGGTACAACATTTCTGAGACCCCCCCAAATTTTTTAGTACTAAAATGCATCAAAGGGGCCCGCAGTGATTGATGCGAGCCCCCTTTGCTTTGTATTTATAATAAGGTGAAAAGGAGGATGCCCTAATCTTTTTACATAGAACTTTGTTTATTATTCTGTCGGCAAAGATAGTAAATATAACGATACAAAGCAAATATTCTTCTATAAATTTGGTTTTTTCACTAATAATGCATACCTTATGCAACCATAATCTAAATCAGATACACACAGGGGACAGGAATGAAGTGAACACTAACGGTTTTCAGAAACACAAGAAATATGAAAAACTTCCTAAAAAATTTGGAGAATTGAAATTAATCTCTTATCTTTGCACTCAGAAAGAATATCGAAAGCATGGCTTTCGTCATTTGAGGTCTCCTTAGAAGCAAACGGGCGCTTTATCTCGTCAATACTTCTGAGGAGATTGCTTTTCTCTATCTTCGTCAGAGCGTGGTCGTAGTACGTTTCCCCATTCTTGACACCAATGACAAGTTTTGCTGTATAGTCTTCATCATTGATTTTGAGCCCGACAACGTAATAGCGGAACGACTCGTAGTCGGTCTTATCCTTTTCGTTGCTTTCCTCCGTAATGTAAATCGCTTCCCTAATCATCGTCGGGATGAGTGCAATCGACTGGAGATGAGCCGTGTTCTCGGCATCATGTCTCGTAACCTTCTCAGCACCCTTCCTGGAAATGCGGATTATATCGCCTGTATCCTTATTTATATAGTTACCTCTCAGATACTGGCGGATATACTTCTCGGCTGATTTGTTATTCAATTCATACAGGCCAACATGTTCGTTGCCTGTCGCAATAATTGGAAGGCTATCTTTTAGCCTTTGTATCCTTTGCTGTTTATCGTCCATTTGCTTTTCATCTTATTGATTAAAAGTTTCTAGATGCAAAGGTATACAAAAATTCCGAAACGAACAAACATTTCGGAAAGTTTTAGATTCTGAGGCACACGAAAATCATTCAGATGCTTTCTTCAACTCATTCCGATTATTCCTTTCAGTCATTCAGATAATCCCTTAGGGGGTAAAGGGATTATCTCTTTCACTCGAAAGCCCTATCTGAACGGACTAAAGAGACTATCCAAACGGACTAAAGGTTACCTCCTCTGTTATTGTACACGCCGTGCCAGTCCCGTTTCTTGGCCATATCTTGTTTCCCTTCACTGCACCGTATTACCACCGTCTTAACAGGCTCTTTCGTCATTCGTCATCAAAAAATCTTCCGATAATTTGGAATTCTCGAAAAAAGTTCCTATATTTGCAACCGAAACGAATATATTGTAGAACCCTCAAAACGAACTGCGTATGGTAACATAGCAAAAGACATAACAGACATATAGTTGAAGCATCGCTTTGATTCTTGTCTTCTGAAATTCGGCAAAATTGAAAGAAACAACCAAGAGTAAAGTTGATGGTTCACGCTGTGTAGCGTGGGCTTTTACTCGTTTAAGGTTGTTAGGTGTTTGCCGATACCTCAGAAGACGTAAGCGAAGTAATTGCTCACGTCTTTTATATATTCAAACACTAACATATATTAAAATAAGCATTATGAGGAAACTAATAATTTACTTGGTGATGATTTTGTTACCGGCGGTGGCATATTCAGAGATTGTTCAAATTAGTGGTCTTTATTACGATTTGAATGAAGAAACAAAGACTGCGACAGTAACTCATAAACCAGGATATATGAGATGTTATTCTGGGAATATAGAAATACCGAAGATGGTTGAATATGAGAGTTCTTCTTATATTGTTAACAGTATTGGAGACGACGCATTCGCGTTGTGTGATAATTTAACTTCATGTAAAATGCCCAATTCAATTAAAAAAATCGGCGAGGGGAGTTTCTTAACTTGTAAGGAACTAACATCAATTGAAATTCCTGATGAAGTCGAAAGTATTGGTGATCAAGCATTTTGCTATTGCTATAACCTTGCTCAGATTATCTTGCCAGAAAAGCTAACAAGTATTGGAATGAATGCTTTTGGTGAAACGGCATGGTATGAGAAAATATATAACGAGTCAAGTGATGGTGTTATATATATTAATAAAGTTGCATACTCCTATAAAGGAAGTAGTCCTATAATAATAGAAATTAAAGATGGCACATTGGGTATAGCGGCGTCGGCTTTTTCAGCATTTAGTGATTTATATTCGATAGCATTGCCACAAAGCCTGTTGGTAATAGGGAGAGGGGCTTTTAGTTCATGTAGTTCTTTGTCAACTATTGACATCCCTGGCTCCATAGAAACAATTAGTCCTGAGGCTTTTCAGTATTGTAATAATCTTGCTTCTGTCATATTACATGAAGGTCTTAAAAGAATTGAATATAGTGTATTCAATAATTGTAAGAAACTGGAAACGATTAATATTCCAAAAAGTCTTGAATATTTAGATGGAAATGCCTTTCAGAATTGTTCAGAACTTCGTTCTATACATATTGATGATTTGTCTGCATGGTGCAAGATTATATTTGGGGAGAGTATTCCCATAGATTATCATTTGTATTTAAATGGTAGTGAAATAACAGATCTTGTAATTCCAAACGATATTATAACATTAAACGCTTGTGCTTTTTCGGGTTGTGAAGGTATAAGAACGGTAAAAATGCATAATGAAGTATTAAGTATTGGCCATAATGCATTATGCTGCAAGAACTTGACTACTATATCATTATCTAACAACCTTAAAAGTATAGAGTATTCTGCTTTCTCTGGTACAAGTTTATCTTCTATTGAGATTCCTAATAGTGTAATGTCAATTGGTTCTTCTGTTTTCCAAAGTTGTAAAAAAATAACATCCGTAATTTTGCCAAAAGAACTAAAGACGATAAACAAATCTCTTTTTAAAGACTGCAAATCCCTTACCAGTATTATCATTCCAGAAAAAGTTGAAATGATTTACCAAGAAGCTTTTGCCAATTGCGCCTTGACCGAAGTCAAGATGTTGGCTACAAATCCTCCTTTTGCTTATGACGACAGTTTCAGCAATTACAATATCTCTCTGTATGTACCAATAACTTCCATTAGCAGTTATCAAATTACTAATCCTTGGAGCAAGTTCACTACTGTCAAGACTTTAACGGGTGAGGATCTAGAGAAGAAGAAGTGTGCCAAACCGACTATCAGTGTTGTAGACGGAAAATTGAAATTCAGTTGTGAGACGGAAGAGGTGGAATATCATTATACCGTTTCCAACCCAATTCCTGCTTCTGGTGTAGGTAATGACATACCTTTCTCTCAGATATATACTATTACGGTATATGCCTCCAAGACTGGTTACGAGAATTCCGATACAGCCAAAGCAGAGATTACTGCCACAGGCGGCAAGGTTGGCGACACCAATGGCGACGGCGAGGTGAATGCTGCCGACATCGTACAGATTGTGAATATCATCATGGGGGAGTAATTTTTTACGGTTTTTTTAATGAAGTGAAAAAATGCCAGTATTGGAGTCCCCTTGAGGCGGACTAGGACTCCCCTTGAAGGGGACTACCAGTTCGCTTCAAGCGGAGTGCCATTCTATAAACGGAATGGAATAAGGCGAATTGGCGGCAAACCATTTCTTGCCAGGAATGGTCTGTCAGGATTTGAGGGCATACCATTTTAGCGTTCCAATGGTATGAATGATTTCTGTGTCGTTACGCTCCTGAAGTAGAGAATCCTTCCTAAAATCCAAGACAGAACAATGCATGTTGAAAAAAGGCTCTCTGTAATCCAGGACACATCATTTCACATGAGGAATGACTCGACAAAATCCCGACACAATATAACAGGAATGGGCAGCGGCTTGTCTGATTATTAGGACATATCATTGACATTCCAAAATGGTCTGCCCAAGGTTTAGGGCTGATTACTCACAAAGTTACTGACACTTTTGTGTTCACAGTGTGTCAGACACTCTGTGATCTTAATCCTTTTATTTCTGCGTCTACCACATACATGTCACCATCGGCATCTACCAGAACATTACGAGGGACGACATCCCATACAACGTATGTACCATTAGAGTATCGGCCTTCGTCGTTTTCTTTGGTAAAACCAAGGGCTGACATATAAGTGTCTATCATGATTTGTGTGGCGGGCTGGGCATTGCAAATGCGCTCTTGCTCCAAAACAGGCATCACACTTCTGCCGTCATAGCCAGCAGAACCTTTCAACTTGTAGGCTGTATTAGGGAATACCAGATTATGAAGAATAATCTTGTCCAACAAGTTACAAATACTACCACTATTAAGCAGGTTGTTCACCTTGAAGATGGTATCTTTGGCAACATAGGTGTCATTTTCGTTACCGCTTGGGCCAGGAGTGCCCAAATCAAACACCTCGTCCATAGGAATCCACATCCCCACAGATTTGGCGTATTGTTCGGCTAGGCGTTGCTCTATTTCGAAGCGGCCTCTATCTTCTTGGCCTGTTCGAGGTTGCGCCTCATGTAATCGGCAAAGTCTTTGGAGTTCATCGGAGATTTCTTTGATTCTTCGATTTTCCGCATCGTACGCTCCATAGCCTCCTTGTGAAACTGATTCAAGAATGTCATTGTTCATTTTATTTTAAGTTTGTGCAAAGATAGCAACTTTTTCTCAAACCACCAAATTATAGCGCGTATATTTTAATCCATCACCACATCATCTGACGAGAAGCGGATGGTACGGGGAGGGAGGTCGTTACCAGCAGGGCTTTTGGTGGAGAGAATGGGGCACCTGCTGGTAACGTAGTCGGCCACTCGGAAGAGGGCTGAGAGGCAGCGGTCAATGAGTCTCATCAACATGATTCAGCACTTCCACATAACCATCTGCCAGACTGCCGAGGGCAATCGCCATTACAAACATCAGAAATAATCCAGCCATAATCTTATACTTTTTTAGTTCGACATAATTGTTTACGGCTGCAAAGGTAGAAGAAGGGTGTACCATAAGTCGGTACACCCTTGAAGTTTTTTCGTTAAAGAATGCTAATGACTTACAAGAAGAATTTCTGGAATTCGCTCTCAAAGTTAGGCGTAAGAATGTTCTGGCCAATGGCAGAACGGATCTCATCGAGCGTCCAGAAACGGCCACCATCGAGTTCTTCGGCAGAAGGACACACAGGCCCGTCGTAGATGGTACGGTGGACATAGACGAACTCCCGTTCTCGACGGCTCTCGAAGACATACTGCCCCACCCGTTCCGGCACGAAGTCGGTGATACCTAATTCCTCGCGTACCTCTCTTACTAATGCCTGCTCAGGCGTCTCGCCATAGTCGATATGGCCTCCCACACTGGTGTCCCACTTGCCCGGTTGGATATCCTTCCACTCAGGACGCTTCTGCAGATAGACCTCGCCTCGCGAATTAAACACATGGAGATGAACCACAGGGTGCAGCAGTTTTGAACCGCTGTGACACTCGCCCCTCGTGGCAGAGCCGATCACACAGCCCTCCTCATCCACAATCGGAAAACGTTCCTCACTATTATCTTTCATCATATTTCGCTTTTCTTGCATAGATACGGGCGACGATGGCTCCACTGATATTGTGCCACACGCTGAACACCGCCCCAGGGATGGTGGCCATCGGATAGGCTGCGAAGTGGAGGGTGGCAAGCGACGAGGCAAGGCCTGAATTCTGCATGCCCACCTCGACGCTGAGTGCCTTACGCTTGGGCCAAGACAGACCAAGCAGACTGGCGATGAGATAGCCGATGGTGAGACCACCGATATTATGAAGCATCACGACAGCCACGATGACCAGTCCGCCAGAAAGCAACTTGTGTGCGCTGGCAGAGATGACGATGAGCACGATGGCGGCAATGGCAAGTGACGACAGCGCAGGCAGATAGGCCGTGGCCCGCTCCGTGAGTCTGGGCAAGAAGCGCTTCACCACCAGTCCGGCCACAATAGGCAGGATGACCACCCAGAGGATGCTCAGGAACATGGCGGCCACATCGACATCAACAGTCTTGCCAGCCAGGAGCCATACCAGCAGAGGTGTCATCACAGGAGCCAACAGGGTTGACACACCCGTCATGCCTACCGACAGGGCAAGGTCGCCCTTTGCCAGATAGGTGATGACATTCGACGCTGTGCCACCCGGACAACAGCCCACCAGCACCACACCTACCGTCAGGGCCTCATCGAGTGCAAAGAGACGGGCCAGCAAAAAAGCCAACAGCGGCATGACCGTAAACTGTGCCAGACAACCAATAATGACATCCTTAGGGCGGCTGAACACCACACGGAAATCCTCCCAGCGCAATGTCAGACCCATGCCAAACATGATGACACCCAGCAATGGATTAATGACAGTAGGCTTGATACGGCTGAACACCTCTGGCCAGAGCAGTGCCGCCACAGCAGCCAACAGCACCAGCACACCCATATAGTCTGAGATCAGTTTACAAAGTCTTTTCATCGTGTTTCTTTTATGTAGGATTATACCGTCGAAGCATGGCCTCTACCCGCTGTTGAAACTGCTGGCGGAGGGATGCAGGTTCAAGTATTTCGAGACCTTCGTCATGAGAGAGCAACTCTCCTATGAAGTCGGCGGTGGGACGGATGTCGAAGGCGAAGTCCGTATAGTTGTCCGTGCTCGCCACCTCACGCTGCGACTGATGGAGAGGCAGCGTACGGAAATAGTTGGGCGTCTTGCCATAGGTGCGAATGACGACATGGGCCATCGGGGTCTCGTCTGTCAGCACCCCGAAATACTCTGCGAAATAGTCCTGGGGTGAGAAGTCCTTGGGCATCTCAAAGTCCTCGTCGGTAAGACTGACAGCCAGCATACGGTCTAAGGAATAGGTGGCGTAGTGGCGACCCGTGAACGACAGCATATACCAGCGCTGATGGAAGAGTTTGAGGGCGTAGGGTGCCACCACCTTCTCATAACTTTCGGCTCCAAAACGCTGATAGGTCATCAGGATCTTCTTGCCCGACTTGATAGCACGGATGATGGTCTGCAAGAACTCTTCGCCTGCGGGCACATTCTCCAAGATAATCCGGTCTTTGAGTGAGATGCTGTCGGAGAGCACACCGCCCACAGTCATGGTGGAGAGCATCCATCGTTCGAGGCTGTCATCATCGAGCACCTCGCGATTGGCAATGAAATACTTATACCCGTTCTTTGCGTCGCAGTCGATGATGACACCAAACATATCAAGAATGGCATCACGGTGGCGGTTGAAGGTGGAGCGTGAGAGAGGATTGCCTTCTGCCACCTCCTCTCTCACCCACCGCTCATTGAGTTCATCAAGCGTCATCCGCCCATGACGGCGGAAGGCGTTGATGAGCCAGATATACTGCTGGAAGATCAGTGCTGGTTTCATAAGGACTTACGCTACAACCTTATCGAAACGGTGCGTGGGATTGGGACGACCAGGCTGCAGGTAGCGCCATGCAGTGACCTCGTCAGTATAGCGTCCGTCAATGGTACGGATGAGGGCATCACGCACCAACTGATCCAGGTATTCTGGAGAACATTCCACACGGGCATTGATAATGAGACGCACATCGGTACTCTCCCCCGCCCCACTCCGTATCGTCAAGGTATGCTCGGCACCAGTGATATTGGCGATGGCATAGTCCTTTCCGTTCTCAGCGATAATCTTCACATGCCCCACGGCCAATGCTTCGCGTTCGAAAGTAGTCTTCAGGTCGTTGATAAGGATGTTGAGCAAGTTGTCCCAATCGGCGGGTTGTGGCGCGTGGAGCATCACCGTTCCGTTGAGCCATCCGAGTACAGCCTCGCCGTGGGCATAACGGTCATAGTCGATATCGAGCAACCGCTTACCGGCATCAGTACGGGTGGTTACTTCATGAAGCCACTCTTCCATACCTTCGCCAGTGACGGCACTCACCGTCATCACCTGACTGTTGGGGAAAGCCTGTGCTGTATCAGCCTTCAACTGTGCCAGGGCGTCTGCGGATACAGAGTCAGACTTGGTGATTACTATGATATCAGCCTCCTCGAGTTGTTTGCGGAAGATATAAGCCGCATCCTCATGCAGTCCGGCCTCCTCGTCCTGAAGGATGGAGGTCAGACGATGGGGATCAGCCAGTACCGTCAGTGGCGATACAAGCAATGTCGTGTTCCAATACTTCTTGAGGGGTTGGAGAATGGTCGCAGAGAGGTCTGCACAACTACCTACCGGCTCTGCCAATACATAATCGGCACGCTCTGACACTTGCTTTACGGCATCCGTAAAACCATTGAAGTTACAACAGAAACAACTGCCAGCCACCTCACTGACTGCCAGATTCTGACGGCGCAGGAGTTCGCTATCTACGAGTTCAGGAGCCTGGTCGTTGGTAATCAGACCAACACCTTTGCCTTGAGACATCAACTTTTCGGCCACTCGCCAGATGAGGGTGGTCTTTCCCGCTCCGAGGAAGCCACCCACGAGAATGATTCGTGTTTGATTCATTTCTTTCATTTATCTTTTTTACTCTTTTACTTTTTTTCCACAACAACATTGTTTGTCTTCTTTGTTTTTCGATACCAACAAGGGTTCAAGGAAACAACGGAAGCAAAGGGCTGCGACGATCGCACCAACGACAGGTGCCAGTATGTAAACCCAGAACCAGCCGCCTACTGCATCGGGCAGCGCTGCCGACTGCCATCCCATGACATAAGCCACAAGTCGCGGACCTGCATCACGGGCTGGGTTCAGACCGGCCTGAGTCAACGGTGCCACGAAGAAGATGATACTCGCTACTGTCAGTCCGATAAAGAGCGGCTGAAGGGGTTCGCTGGGACGCCCTACGTTGCACCCTTCCGTCAGACAGAAGATAAACAACGCCAAGAGGAATGTGCCAAAGCCCTCAGCAAGCATTGCCAGTGGCAGTGAGACCACCGCCACGGAGGCATCGCCAGGATTGGGATAGAACTCACCAAACATACGTGCCGTGTCAACACTCGCTACCGTACCACGAACGATACCATGTATAGCCTCGTAATTGGCTATCGACGGCGAGAAGAGTACGTAGAGCATCAGGCCTGCTAAGATAGCGCCTACAAACTGAGCAACAAGATAAGACGGCAACTTACCGGCCTTCATACGTCCAGCAACAACCATTGCCACAGAGACGGCAGGGTTGAGATGGGCACACGACAGATAACGCGTCAGATAAATAGCCAGTGTCACACCAATGCCCCATACCATGCCCACTTGGAAAATACTGACGTATTCGCCAAAGAGCACGGCACAGGCCACACAGGCACAACCGAAAAGTGTCAGGACAAACGTGCCTAACAGTTCACCTACAAATGCTTTCATTGTTTAGTTTTTGTGTTGTTCTATTTGATTTTGTAGGCATAGAAAGCGCCTGCGTGACGGACATAAAGCACGCCATTACTGATGGTGGGGTGAGCCCAATATGGACCGCTGCCCTTGGTGATGCGGAATTCGCTTGTCACCTCAAACTTCGAGGGATCTGCCTTTACCAAGCCCACCGTGCCACGACGCTCGTCATAACAGAAGAGTTTGCCGTCGGCGGTAATGATAGAGCCCTTTCCCTTGCCCTGCCAGGCAGTCTCGTACTTCGTCTCGCCTGTGTTCCAGTCGATGCAGCACCAGTTGCCTGCATTGTTGTTGATCCAGTTGGAACCATAGATATTGTCGCCCACAAGCACATAACCGCCGTGATGGGTGTCGAGGGTCTCAGTGCGCCACACCAGTTTGACACTCTTCAAGTCGTCGGCCAACTGCAGTTGGAAACCATTGATATCGTAGCCGTGACAGAAGAAGAACTTGCCGTCGCGATAGAGAGCCGAGTTGGGAGCGATATTGTCCCAACGGCTGGAGTTGCCATAGTGACGGGGGCCCCAGTCGTCAAAGGTCCACTCAATCTCGCCCGTCTCCGGATTGGCACCAAACACGTTGAGCGATGTAGAACCGATAATCTGGCGCTTGCCTTTGTACTCAATAAGGATGGGACTGACATAGCCACTCTTGTCACCTAGAGCACGACTCTTCCAAACCTCTTCACCAGTGAACTTGTTGAGGGCCACGATGGTCGTCTGGTCACCACAGGGGGTATAAACCACCTTGTCATCATAGACCAGCGGGCACTCGCTGGTACCCCAGTTGCCCGTCTTGCGACCATACTTAGAACCACCATCTACCGTCCATAGGATTTTACCGTCGGCAGCATTGATACAAACAATCTCACCCATGCCACTGATGACATAGAGACATCCATCACTGAATGTGGCTGTTGTACGAACCTCGGGATAGGATCCGTTCCAATGGCTGCCATATTCCACGGCATAGACCTTCGTGCCGTCAAGGTTATAGCAACTGAGCATCTCCTTATCTTCCTGATCATTGAGACCCGTCAGGTAGATACGGTCACCCACCACCTGGGCACTGGAATAGCCCTTGCCAGCATCCTCGACCTCGAAGATTTTCTGAGGTCCATCAGCAGGCCATTCGTTAAGCAGACCAGTGTCAGGATAAGTACCATTGTTCTGAGGGCCACGCCAGCCATTGACACTGGTACCCTTAGTAAAATCTGTCGGCGTCTGAGCCGTCGATGTGCAGGCACAGACTGCAAACATCGCAAAAATTAAATAGTTTCGCATTGTTTAATTGTTTTTGAGTTTATACTAATGTGAATTATCATCCATGTGAAAGCCAACATCAACAGAAAGAGGACAATGGCAGTAAGCCAGGCCGAGTCGGTGATACCGGGGAGTGAGAATCCTCTCCAACGCAGGAGGAAGGAGATGACCAGACAACCCACAGCTCCGGCCAGAATGGCCATGAGAGGAACGATGATCTGTTCGCGACGCAGGATGTTGACAACTGATCTCGTAGGGAAGCCGAGGGTATGATAGAGTCGGATCTCGTCTCGCCGGGCCGTCAGGTTCTTGCGAATCACTATCAGCAGACTGACCAAACCGAGCAACAGTCCCAAACCTCCGAGGGAGAGGAAGATATTGAGATAAGTATCCGTGACCTCGAAAAAAAGTCTCAAACGATCAACTGTAGAGGTGATAACAACACCATAGTCAGAGAGCGGCGTTGCGATTTCAGCATTGTTGCCCAATATGATGCGACTCCCCATCTCGTCAGGCCAGAGTTGCCGGAAACGTTCCATGGGCATAATGGCGTTCCCATGGAAGATGCCTGTGGGATAAGAGGCGGCAATGACAGCCTTCACTTCCCTACCATCACTGGTATGATAGGTTAAGGTGTCACCAACCTGCTTCATCATACTCCATAGAAGTGCCTCCTCGTCAATAAATATAGGTACAACTCCTTCTCTTTCCTCGGAATCGACAGATATACCAAAAGCCTTCATATCCTCAAGAGACATCCCTAATACCGAAGGTGTCTCTACCTTATTCAAGTTCAGACAACTGGCCTCATCCTCCGTATGCTTAGGCAGTTGGAGGAAACGAGTTCCGGCAGGCAGGTCATCCAGATGCAGATGGCGACGGCCTGCAACCGTATTCATATCGTACTGGATGGGGATGCGACTCTCGCCATAGAACTGATAGCCACCAGTCACCGCCTCGGAGGAATGCCTGAAATCCGGACGGTTCAGGCCAACGGCAAACACGATGAAAACACCCAAGGCCAATGTCCAAAATGAAAGCCGATGCTGATGCCTGTAGTAATTGAGGGAAGCACGTAGCAACGAGGCTGCTTGGGGCTTGGCAATCTGGGATTTGGGCTGTCTGAAAACAGCCTTGATGGTCAGCCAGAGCACAACTATTGATAAAAGGATGCTGATGCCACATGCCACAATTACCGTTAAGAGATTGGCATGCAAAGCGAACCCATCGGTATGCGTTGCTCCACTCCACGGACCAGCCAACAGCCAAAGGATAACGGCAGCATAGGCATATCCCAACAGTACACCTATGGGTGAGGCTATCAACACAACTGGCAGTGCCTCGGTAAACAGGCGGTTAAACACCTTACGCTTGCTGAAACCCATCACACTGAAGAGTTGAATCTCCGGACGGCGCAACTGGTACATCTCTGATAAAGGATTCTGCATCAACAGAATGGCTGCAAGGATGATAAAGAAACCCAAGGCAAGGAACAGCATGCCAAAGTCCGTACCGTTTTGTGCTGCACGAAGGGCTGCCTCACGAGGTTGAATAAGTGTAAGGTTAAAGGTGGAAGGTTGAAGGTGGAGGGAGTTCCCTCTATTGACCACTATCTTCGTGGCCACGCCATAGGAGCCTATCCAATCCTTACTGACAGCATCGAGACTGACAAGGGCCTTTGGCGTCTGCCGATACTTAGTCCAATAATCTTCGTCAGCTTTAGTGATACGACTCATGTCAATAGGCAAGTCACTATCCCAATCGGTACAACGATTGACGCCTGATAAACCAGGGAAGTCTGCAGACAACAGTTCTGCCTGTCCCTGAATCTCACTGATGGGCACGATGCGACTCACACGGAAAAAGTGTCTTCGCGTCTCCAGTTGTTTCAAACCACCATGAGACACATAATATTCCATCATGACAGAGTCACCCACATGGACATTCATCCGCTTGGCGGCATACTCTGTCAGGATGGTCTCGTCGCCATGCAACTGGTCTGTCGCCGTCACGAATGAATAAGGTATGTTGCCCATACTATTTACAAAATAGGCCAGATAACGGGCTGTGGGGTGCAGCGAGTCAACAACAGCCTGGGACAGGAACACGCGGTCTGTACCTACTATACTGTCATGCACTTGTAATCCGGAATCTTCTGGTCGCCAGATGCTTCTAAATTGATCCTGATAGATATGATCTGGCGATAGAATGACATTCACTTTTCCCTTTACGCCCAGTGCCTCAGCCAATTCCTGCCGGTTCATGAAAACATTGAGTGGACGTACTTGTTCGTTGTGAAGAAGCAAGTTGCCCCCATCCTGTCCTGTCTTGACACCTTTGACAGAAAGCCGTAATTGAGTGGCATAACTCTGCGAGATGAACAGTGAACCAGAACCAACAAGATTGTTCGAAGGCAGATGAAGAACAATTCTTGATTCTTCATTCTTCATTCCTCGTTCGACTTTGCCGCCTGACTCGTCCAATAATTCTTCATTGATGAGGGCTTCTCCTTGTTTGAGTGAATCGTTATCTGTTCCCCATACGGTAACAGGGATCATCTGTCCGTTAGAAGAAATAAAACCTTCCGCCAATAGATAACCTTTGGCATTTGATAATATAGAATTGTTTAGGATGGAATCACTAAGGAACCCTGTTCCCGTCTGTATCAGCGTCTCTGTATTTCCTAATCGCTCATTGACACGTTCTGACAATGATCCGCGTACAGAATCGCCTAAGACAAGGCTACCCGTCAGTACAGCAGTCATCACGGCTACCGCCACAGCGACAAGCCGATAGAACTTTATATAATATGAGCGACTCTGAGAATTCATTATCTATAATTCAGAATGCATTATTGAGCCGTTTTTTAGTTCGTAGATGCGATGGGCATACCTCGCCAACTTCTCAGAGTGGGTCACGACAACGATGGTGGTTCCCAACTCACGGTTTACATCTTTCAGCAGTTGTGCCACCTCATCAGCATGCTGACTATCCAACTGTCCTGTCGGTTCGTCGGCCAACAGTAATTTGGGTCGCATGATAAGAGCACGGCATAAAGCCACTCGACTCTTTTCACCACCAGAGAGTGTCTCGGGCAGTTGTTGCCTGACACTATCAATATTCATCTTCTGGGTGAGTTCTTCGGACCAGGCTGTATCTTCCGCCGTCGGGTTTTCACGAACTGCCAAGGTTGGCAACAGGATATTCTGCCACGCCGTCAGTTGGGGCAACAGACGATAGTCCTGAAACATAAAGCCAATCCGCTGGTTACGCAGTTGAAGCAACCGCTGCTCATCTTCGTAAGGTATGCACTCCCCATCTAACAGATAACTACCACCATCAGGCTGTAACAGCGTTCCAAGGATATTCAGTAATGTGGTCTTGCCAGTTCCAGACACACCCGTCACTGCTACAAAGTCTCCTTGCTCAACCTTCAGGTTAAGACCATCTAAGACCTTTCGCATGCCACCACTACCATCGGCAAAGCTTTTTTGTATGTTGTTTAATTCGATGTATGCCATTGCTCACCTTTTTTACTTTCATCTTTCCTTCTCTCCAAAACACAACAATGTGCCACGCGCCGTCTGTATGTAAAAGCGATCCTCACCAACAACTGGCTGAGCAATAATCTGCTCACCAGTCTCATATTCCCAGAGTTGTTGTCCTGTTGTGGCATCGTGAATCGTAACAACACCCGTCTTAGTACATACCAACAGACGCTCATCAACCAATACTGGTGAACTTTCCCCTGTTTCGCCTTTGAGGGCTACATGCCATTTCTCTTGTCCGTCCTTACGACTCAGACATACCAAACGGCGATTAGGTGTCAACAGGAATACAGCATCATCAGTGACCACAGGCACAGAAAGCATTCCACCGTCATCATCTGATGCTGTCAACAACTTCCGATGGCTGACAATACGCCCATCAGAAAAAGTCAGTTCATAGATATCACCACGATAGTCGGCAACGTAAGCATTATCACCAACGACTACCGGTGAGGCTGGGATATAGGCATCAAGTTTCAGTGAGTCCGTTGATTCACCTGTTGCGCCATCTACAATACGTACCCATGCATCACAACCGCCGAAGATGGCATAATGCTGCCAAAGGGCAACGGTGCCATTGATGTAGTAACCTGTCTCCACACGATGAATCAGTTTTCCTGTCTGGGGAGAAAGGGTGTACATGTAATTATCATAACTGCCCACGAAGAGACGCCGCTGTCCGTTGATGGTAGTCAACACTGGAGTGGCAGCAATCTGCCCCTCAGTCTCATAACTCCATTGTTCCGAACCATCAGTCAATGAAAGTGAACGGACTTGTCCGTCAATCATACCGACATAGAGAGTGGAATCTTCAATCGTAAATGATGCCTCCATATCTGACCCCAGCGAAAGACTGAGTTGTTCCTCGCCAGTGTCCGTATCCAAGCCTCTCATCTCCCCGTGCTTATCACAAAAGAGAATCATGCCGTTGTAAGCCAAAGGTGATGCCACAGTTCTCACATTGTGACGATGCTCCCACAGCAACTGTGGATGCTCAGGCAGTTCGGCATTTGTCCCTGTTCCTTCAGGCAAAGCACGGCAACCTGTTAGTATCAGAACCACCACACATATATATATAAAGTGTTTCACCATTAATATTTCAATCTTCAATCTTCAATGTTCAATCTTCAATGTCAACGCCCCCGTAGGACAGAGTCTGGCAATCTGTTCACTGACATGTTTCTTGCTCTCCTCTGGAATCACTACCCGCATATCGAAGCCACGACGTTCAAAAGTGAAACCATCCTGTGTATTATAGACACAGAGACCGCAACGAATACACTTGGCAGGTTCATAGACCAGACGCCCCGTGACAGGAATCTCTTCCTTGATAGGTAATGATGATTGTACTCCGTAACGAGTGACCTTGATACCGGCTTTGGTGGAAAGGGAGCGCAACTTACAATCAGCCTTGCCGTCACAGGCACAATGCAGGCAACGACTTGGCTGGGTGTATATCTCTTTCATGCGTTGTTTCTCTCTGTCAGTAAAACGACCCAGGCGACTGTTGAAAAGAACTTCACCTCCTGTTTCCTTCCACTGTTCGGGAGCCTGAGATGATGTGGGCACATCACCCTTAGAACTAAAAGCAACTTCTTTTAATATCTCACGGATCTTGACACCCTCATCCACCGTCACGCGCCGACAGGCTTTTTCACATGGAGCCTTACAATCATCGCACAATACATTATGCAACAACTTTCGGGCCTCGTCCATCTTTCCCATATCATAGAGACGGATGACACCAGCCACATCAATACCGCGCAGACACACCATCGTACAAGGTGCCTCACAGTCGGCACGATGGTCACTCAACAGAAGTTCGAGAGAAAGACGGCGCAAATCCTTCACCTCATCAGTATCGGTCTCTATCTGCATCCCCTCGTAGGGTTTTGTTGAACAGGAAGGTATCATCTGCCCCGTCTTGACATCCTTCACCATGCAGACCATACACGACGGGTGATGCTCATAACTCTCAGCATAGCACATTGACGGTACTTGGATGCCCACCTCACGCAGTTCCTCGATGAGAGGACGCATGCCGTTCACTTCTATCGTATTATTATTGACGCTTATTCTCATACTTTATCGCATTAAAGTCACACTCGTCGATGCACAGTCCACAAAGGGTGCAGCGCTCGGTGTCGATGGTATGTTTCTCGTAGGGCACGAAGGGGATGGCATCAGCAGGACAGCAACGGGCACATTTCGTACAGCCGATACAGTCATCGGTCACCCTCAGACTCACCATCTGCTTGCAACTACCCGTCCGACAGATACCCTGCACATGTTCCTCATACTCATGACGGAAATGACGCAATGTTGACAGCACTGGATTCGGAGCCGTTTTGCCTAATCCACAGAGGGCAGACTTCTTTACAGCCAGTGCCAGTTCTTCCAAACGGTCAATATCCTTCATCGTACCTTTGCCGGACGACAGACGATCAAGGATATCTAACATCCGACGGGCTCCCACACGACAGAAAGTGCACTTACCACAACTCTCTCCGCTGATGAAATTGAGGAAGTATCGGGCCACGTCAACCATACAGTCACTCTCACTCAAGACAATGAGACCGCCAGAACCCATGATGGCTCCCATCTCGTTGAGCGCATCGAAATCAACAGAGGCATCGCACAACTCGGCAGGAATACAACCACCCGAGGGGCCTCCCGTCTGTACGGCCTTTAACTTCTCGTCGTTCTCTACCCCACCACCTATCTGTTCTACAATCTGTCGCAAGGTGGTACCCATCGGTACCTCAATCAGTCCGCCATGCTTCACTTTTCCGGCGAGGGCAAACACCTTTGTTCCTTTGCTGCCCTCAGTGCCAACAGCACGATAGGCGTCAGCACCACGACGGACGATATATGGTACTTGACTAAGTGTCTCTACATTATTAATTAGGGTAGGACGACCAAAGAGGCCACGCTGAGCGGGATAAGGTGGTCGCAAATGCGGGAAGCCACGCTTTCCCTCGATAGATGCAATGAGCGCCGTTTCCTCACCACAGACAAAAGCACCGGCACCCTCGAAAAGACTAACGTCGATGGAAAAGTCACTATCGAGTACACGCGCTCCAATAAATCCCCGTTCACGACACATCTCCAAGGCCCGGCGCACCCGGATGACAGCCTGAGGATATTCCGCACGGATATAGAGAATGGCTTTGCGGGCTCCAACGGCATAGGCGGCAATCACCAAGCCTTCGATGACACGCAACGGATAACTCTCCAAAAGGATACGGTCCATAAAGGCTCCTGGGTCACCCTCATCACCATTGCAGACAACATACTTCTCCGAATCAGTCTCCGCAGCCACAAGTTGCCATTTGCGCCCTGAGGGGAAACCGCCACCGCCACGACCTCGAAGACCACTCTTCAAGACTTCGTCAATCAATGCAGACCGTTCCATCGTGAGGGCTTTACGCAGACCTTCAAAACCGCCATGAGCAATATACTCCTCAATGTCAAGGGGATTCATCAGACCGTAGCCTTCTGTTGAGATGCGGTGCTGACCCTCAAGGAAGGTATTGATATTCTGATTACGCTGGAAATCGCTCTGGAAGACAATATTATCCCACGTCTGATCGGTATGGAATGTATCGACCTGATTAAGTAGGGCATTACGCAGGCGGCGCAAACGAGAGGCAGGACGGAAATGATGGAGCAGGACCTCCTTCACCTCTTCGGGACGGATATTCGGATAACGGGTGATCTGACCGTCAGGCATGGCGACATCTATCAGAGGTACT
Organism: Prevotella sp.; assembly: GCA_017964785.1. Lineage (GTDB taxonomy): Bacteria > Bacteroidota > Bacteroidia > Bacteroidales > Bacteroidaceae > Prevotella. The sequence goes on along the minus strand of JAGCRH010000004.1, from coordinate 25,431 downwards.
AAGTTGCAGGCACCGACACACGAAACGGGTTTGATAGCAACATTGATACCTAATTCACGACAGGCCTGCTCCACAGCCTCACGCACTTCGGCAGTGCCGCTGGCCTGACAACAGTTCTCCATGCCCAGGCGTACTTCGCCTTGAATAGCTCCGGATTTTCCTGAGTCTCCGGAATTTCCGGATTCACCCATCAGTTGCTCAAACTCGGCTAAGACCTCGTTGACACGGCCCGGCTGTACATGACCGAATATCTTATTATCAATCTGTACCACGGGAGCGAGGGCACAACAACCCAGGCATGCAATCTTTTCTATCGAATACTGCTGGTCGTCGGTGGTGATTGTATCCTCACCCATATTCAGTTCTCGTCGGAAAGCATCATAGACAATGTTGGCACCCTTCACATGGCAGGCCGTTCCACAGCAAACGCGAATAGTGTGCTTTCCGTATGGAATCATTCGGAACTGCGCGTAGAATGTCGCCACGGAAATGGCCTGTGCGCGGTCAATGTCTGTTGTCTCATAGACGCGCTCCAAGGCATCGGTGGGCAGGTAACTAAACTCCGCCTGCAACGCCTGAAGCAAAGGGATAATATGCTCACGGCTCCGCCCTACCCGCTCTACGATGGCATCGGTCCTGGTGCGAATCGCCTCGCGAGCCTCTTCTGGTGATGTAATATTACAATTCTCGCAAGCCATCCTTTATGATTCCTTTTTAACCACGTAAAGACTCTTATCGGTACGTACTACCATAATGCCATCGGTAAAGGCTGGCGTGGCAAAAGTTTTCTCCCCAGTTTCAAAACTGGTGATGAGATTGAAGTCTTTGCCCGTTGAGAAGATGTAGCACTTGCCACTGTTGCTGAACAGATAAATCTTACCGTCAGCAATGATAGGCGACGAATAGAAAGGTGTCGTCAACTCATGCTGTTTCACCACGCTGCCATCTTCAGTATTATAGGCACAGACGGCACCATAACTTGTAGCGACATAGAGCATATCCTTCGTTGCCACCGGACTGGAGCACTCAGGCAGACAGTCGCTTGCCTCCCAAATCTTCTCACCTGTCTCGGCATTGATGGCAACACATGTAGCATACTCGCTGGCACCATAGACGACCCCGTTTGAAGCACATGGACTGCTGCCCACCTCACCGCTCATGCATTCCACTCGCCAGAGTTCCGCGCCATTCGAAGCGCTATACGCCGTAATGGCCGGATTGCCCATTACGATGACGGCCTGTTGTCCTGCTGCCTTGGCGATAATCGGAGAACTCCACGCAATCTTGTCCTTGCGGCTTTTGCTCCACAGTTGGTTGCCGTTGGCGACACTGAGGGCGATAAGTTTGGCATTCGAGTTGTTGTCGTACTGGATAATGAGTTCATTTCCATACATCAGCAGCGAAGAGGCAAAACCATAGTGATTATCGGGAACGCCGAGATTCTTCGCCCAAAGTCGCTTGCCATCCATGTCTGCACAGATGACATCACCCGTGGCAAAGATGGCACACACTTGTTTGCCGTTGGTGGCGACGGTCGAGGCGGCTAATCCAGTATCGTCATTCACCCGAGGCATTGACGATGGTGATCCACTGATACCATCAGCCTTTACCGTCCAGCGTAACTCTCCCGTCCACAGATCGAAGCAATAGAGTTCCCGGGCCTGAGCATCTGCACCGGTCAGGAAGATATTCCGTCCGTTGATTACTGGCGAATTATAACCATGTTTGGGAACAGACTTCTGCCAAAGGATGTTCTTGCCACTCTTCAGGTTCCACGACGTGGGAATGCCCCGTGCAGAAGAACGACCTGATGAGTTGTTTCCTCTGAAGGCGTTGGAGGTCAGCTTTGGCGTGGGGAATGAATCTGTGGGTTCCTCGGCATCAGCCACAAGTGTACTGTCTGTTTTCAGTGTATCGGCAGTAACAGTCTCAGACACAGCAACTGTACTGGTAGAATCAGTAACACTGATAGAATCTGTAGCTGCCAACAAAGACGTATTACCTATGCCATTCATCCATCCCTGTACAGTATCTGACGTGAATACGGCAAAGAGCACTGACGCTGCAGCCAGTCCGCCGACACCCCACCCGATATACTTTCGGGCACGACTCTTGGTCATCCACTCGTCGATGGGATTGAGTTCCTTCTCTGGTAGATTTTTCGTGTCTTTGAAGTACATGCGGAGACTCAGACCGATGACCACCGCCATCGCACAGAGTATCCATGCGCCAGTCTTCAGATGGCTCTCCTGCGTGAAGTAAGCCTTCCTCGACAGTAGATCCAGTTGGCGTATCTGTTCTGCCAACTCCGCATTCTCCGTATTACTCTCATTGAGTTGCTTCAACGTTTCCATCACCTCGGTCTGTAATGGTGTGGACTGACGCATCTGCACCCAACTCACCCCCATCATCACCAATAGTGCCAGTGCGAACACCACTGTCACCAAGGCCACATTTCTATATACGTTTCTATTCATCTTTAACAGCTATATTTTGTGGACAATAATCAAAACACTTGCCGCAAGCCACACAGGCCGACGGTTCTATCTCGTAAGTCTTACGGGTGCGCTTCACAGAAAGACGGATGAGTTTACATCCTAACACAAAGCCGATAAGTGCGCCAGCAAACCACGCCCAATGGTAATAACTCTCGCGTACACTGATCACAGATGTTTCCAAATCCTCCATAGAACGTCCCATCTCGTGATAAGCCTCCACCTCGGCTGGCATATCCTCTGTGTCGAGGTCACTCTGCAACAAGGTATAGAGATAGACATCACGATGGGCGATGCTCAGCGTATCACTCTGACTCGACAGCAGCCAACCACCACCAACGGTGAGCAAAGGAAGCATCACAAGATAGAGCAGTACACGACGTACACCTGTCATACGATTCTCTCCGCCCTTGTTGGCATAGGGTTCACGAATGGCATCCACCGGACAAGCATTGTGGCAGAGCGTACAGTTAATGCACGGTTTCTTGGTCACCTCCACCCGTTTGGTTGCTACACTACTCACGACACCAAGGATAGCACCATAAGGACATAGGAACCGGCAGAACGGACGACCGACGAAGACCGACAGCACCAACAGAGAGACGCCAAAGACAATCATTCCAATATCACCACTCAGTCGAAAGATGGGGATGAATGGGTCAAAACGGCAGATGATAAACTGGCTGCGCGTGGCGGCATAGAGGATGGCAAAGCCCAGATAGATCCAGGGGAAGAAGCCCAGTGCCGAGGCCACAGCGCGAGAGATACGGAAATTGCGCACATTGACCAACTCCTGCAGTGCACCCATCGGACAGACACCAGCACAGAACACCCTTCCGAAGAACAAGGCAAAAACGAGGGGCAACAAGAATAGCAGGACTACAACGAACGGCAACCGATAACTGCTGTCGGTTAATGCCAATACCACATTCTGTATCGTTCCAATGCTGCATACACAACCCGTACGGAAAAAACCGAAATAAAGTACTGACACGATACTGATGGAGAAGATGATACGACGGCTGGGGCAACGAAAGCGACGGAGCGTCGGGAATTGTACCGCCCATGCCACAAGACTCATCAGTCCAACAAGCAGCACCACGTCGAGCCATGACCAGAACGTCTCCCATGGCATCCCGTGGATAATCTCAGGATACTGGTAACCCGAAGTAAAGTCTGGTTTCGGGAATCGAACAATGGATAATAGTCTAAGCATGGTCCTTCAATTTATAGCCCTGACTGACGGGCACCCGCTGGATAGCCCCGCTGACACAGACCTTCGAAATTTTACACTCATTACAGTTCAGGCAAAGTTCCTGCTGAATCTGAAGGAACAGTGAGCCGTTGCCAAACGACGAACAGCCCTTGACACACTTGCCGCAGCCATTGCACAGGCTCTCGTCGATGGTGTACTCAAAATACGGTTCCTCGACAAACAACCGCGTGATGGCTCCCGTAGGACACATCATATTCTCCGCCGCTGTGTTTAGTTCCTTCACATTGGCTCGGTAGTAGCCTCCACAGAGGTCACAATAGCCGCATACCTGATTGGCGTGGAAGCATTTCACCGCCGAAACAGGCAGCACACACTCCGTTTGGCAACGCCCGCACTGCAGACACTTTTCAGGGTCGATCTGCCACATCATCTCGCCTTCCTTGGCGGATGCTTTCGTGGCAAGTACTCCTCCAACGGCTGCCAGTGAACCGCCAGCCAACAAGGTGCCGCACTTGCGCAGGAAGTCGCGCCGCGCCATCGGACTATTCAGTTTCTTATTATCACTCATCTTTACCTTTATTATGCTTTTACCTTTATCGGACAATCAACCGTACATGCACCACAAAGTGTCTGAGCCGAGCGGCGATCATCATACTGGAATACCGACACCTTCTTTCCTCCCGTGACGATGAGTTTGTCATCCATCACACAAACATCATAGGCGGCATGACCACCGCCAAGTGCCTTGTCATCAAGCAGAATACTACGGAACGTGCCGTCAGCACCATAACAACTGATGCGGGGCAGTCCCTTCTCGCTTGTCAATAATTCACCAGCCGCCGTCGTGGTAATCTGCACAGGATTACAACAGCCACTAAACTCCCCTGCCCCGGCACCAGACTTCCCGAAGGAGCCGACATACTCTCCTTCAGCCGTATATTGCTCCACGAGGTGCCGACCGGGATTCGAGCAGAACACACGCCCATCCATGTTCGTAATGCCAAACGAATAACTGGGCACCACGAATCCATTGGGACTCTTGATGAACCGTGCCAACGAACCGTCGAGGTGATACTGACAGATATTCTTGGCACTGGCATCAGTGACGAAAATGCCACCTTCAAACACCGTTATTGAACAGTAGTCGGCATCGTCGCTACAGGCCTCGATGATGGTTTCTTCGTGAATGTCGGAGAAACCACTATACACCTCTATGCGCGACGGGAAGAGCAGATAGAGTCGTCCATCATACACCGCCATATCACGTACGTCGCTGCGAACGGAGATATTCTCTTTCAGATCACCATCTATACCATATATATATATATAATTAGGTGTGGCTACTACAATCTGGTTATTCATCAGTTCTAGCGCAACAATCTCGTCGGGAGTCATAAAACCGAACGTGCGACGGTATGGCGACACAAACTGCGCCCGCTCTAAAGCATCCTTCGTACGCTTAGTCCCCTTGGCATCGTAGAAGATGTCCGCTGGATTAGTCAACATTTTCCATACGCTGCGTCCCATGATTCCCATAAAGACCGCACCCAAAGCCAGTGAGCCTCCCACCTGCAGAAACCTGCGCCGCGTCATCGTCTTCTTCTCCTGTTCCATAATTCCTTAACTACTTAACTTCCTAACTTCTTAACTACTCACTAATCCTAAAGCATTTCACATTCTTGGCATCCCTCAGCATGAGCATGCCGTCGGCATAGGCCATCGGTCCCCAGGCATCGGCTCCGTCCTCAATAACCGTCTGCTTGCGCAGAAGTTTCATCTGCCGCTCACCGATCTCATAGACAAACAATTGCCCATCTTCTTTCAATGCAAAGAGTCTGCCGTCGATAATCAGATAGGGCCCCAGTCCAAAACGCTCATCGCTGGCAGAGTTCCATACGGCACGATGCAGGTCTGAAGGCTGATAGATGCTGATACGTTCACGCATACCGCCACCATCCTTAGGCAGAATCGTGATGATACTACCCTTATAAAGGACGGGCGTCTGCTGTTCACTACTCATGCCCTTGTCAGCCTTGTACTGATCGACGACTTTTGCCTGCCAACCTCCTCCCGAAGGGTTTACCTGTAGCAGTCCACCGCCGGCACCATAGCCCGCCACGAGGAAGATCTGATTGCTACTCAGTTGTAAGGGAGACGGCGCAATGACCGAAGGTTGCCAAGCATCGGCAAACCAGAGCATCTTACCCTTGTCGCTTCCCTCTGCCGAAACACCACAGACACCTCCAATACCCGCATAGACTAAAGTCGGCTTGCCACCTAAGGTCATCGGCATCACCGACGAGTGCGACATCTTCAATTTCTTTTCATTGGGAGTTGCCCACCGCACATGACCTGTCGCCACGTCGAGTCCTACCATCAGCGTGTCTGTACCCGCAGGTGCCAAGACAAGTTCATCACCCATAATAAGAGGACACTGTCCTGCATACCAGAAGGGAACCTCGGTTGAAAAACGTTTCTTCAAATCCATCGTCCATAACAGGTCGCCTGTCTCACCGTTGCAGCACATCACGTGTCCTTCTGGTCCGATGGTGACCACCCGTCCATCTGCAGTAATTGCAGGGATGGTACGGCTGAATCCGTGGTTACGCTTCATCGGGACGCGATACCAGCGTCGCCACAGTTCCTCGCCCGTCTTGAGATCGAGGCAGCGCAGTGCATCACTCGACAACTGCTCGTTGTAGTCGAGCACATAGACACGCCCCCGCCATACTGCTGGTGCCGCATGACCTTCGCCCGTCTCTATCGACCAGAGTTCCTTGAAATCGCCCTCAGCAAGCCGGATAGGCGAGGCATGGTTTACGATATTCGAACGGTCAGGACCACGGAAGCCGGGCCAACTGTCAATCAGTCCCTCACTGGCAGAGGCATTGCCTTTCATAAAAAACTCACCTATTACTACATCGTCAGCCTTGCGCTCACTGCCTGGTGGACGCTTGTCGGCACCAGGCACAAACTTGGTGAATCCCCCACTGGGATCATACCAATGCCAACCTATGAGGACTGCCGTCCACAGGGCAACGGTGGCGAGGGTAATAGTTCTGGTTTTATTCATATTTTACTTTTTACCTTAGTGCTTGAATCAAATAAGTGTAGTTATAGAGTTGCTCCGAATACCAGAGTCTCGAGAAGTAAAGACCGATAGGCTCGCGCTGATACAACGTTCCCGCTTCAAATTGAGCATAGAAATAATCTACGCCTCGGCGGATAGCCTCGTTGCATTCCGTCTGATAATGTCTGAGGGCACAAAGAGCCTTGGCTGTGAGTGTCACCTTCGAACCGACACCCTTGTTACCACCCCAGCCTCCGTCAGCATTCTGGCACGACAACAAAAAATCCTTTGCCTCTGGTTCCATTGGGATACCCGCAGTTTGTAAATAGTCTATGATGGTGGCAGCACCATAGACCGGATTCTTTTCGTCGGAAGCATCCTGGTCGCCAAACCATAGGGGAATCCACGCCCCCTCCTTCGACATTGTCTTTTTTATCCATGCTGTCATACGGTCGATGCTTCTCTGGCAACGGGACTGCTGGTCGGACGGCAGGTGTTCGACCCATAGACTCATAGCCAAGATAGCATGGGCAGTGATATCGGGCGTACTGCGGTCGAAGGGCAGTTTCCCCCATCCCCGGCAGAAGGTGGGCATACCACCATCTCTATTCTGTAGATGGATGAGCCAGTCGATACCAGCCCCTACCTCAGGCACATACTGTCCGTCGAGCAGCGTATGAAGAGCCACAAGTGCTCCTGAAGTATCGTCGCCATCAGGCACACTGCCGCTCAGGTTCGTCCATCCCCAACCACCTTTAGGTGCTCCCGTAAACGGGTGTTTTTGTGTTGTGGCATTTGAACGTATCACATCGGCAAGAGTCTTGCGTTCGGTCTCAGGTAACAGGTTGCCGAGAGCCCGACAACTCAGTGACGTCACCCATCCAGCCAAATTGGTATCGATGGGCCATGCGCCGTCCTCACGAAGTGTATGACGCAGGAATCTGGCACAGGCCAATGTCACAGGATGTTCCTTCAGACCCGCTTCCGCGAGGCACATCGATACAAAAGCCGTCAGAGGTGCCGCTTCCAAGAAACCACCATCTTCTGGCTGCAACTTCGTAAGTACTCGCAAGGCTTTCGGGACGAACCATTCACGCACGCCAGTCAACCATGTGTGGCGACGACGGTTTTGTAGGATGCCCACTGCGATAAGAGCAGGTATGGCATAACTGACCACTGGAAGATTCAGGAAACGGAACGTACTCTGTGGCAGCACTGCCAATTCAAACGGGAATGGCGGGATACGTTTCCAGTCGCTGACAATGCCCGCCAAAGCACACATCATCAGAATAGGGACAGAGAAAGTCAGGTCGCGCCCATAGTAACCGAGCACACCTTCTACGAGTTGCTCCTCGTTGCGCCAACCTAATGTCTCTCGGATATACTTTTCCGTTGCCACTGGTACTTGCCCGAGATGGGTCAGTGCCGTGTACGACAGGAGTGTTGCCGTCATATTCACAGGACTCTCCACACTGTCACCCCATGCCCCTTCAGGTTTTATGGTGTCGAGTAGCCACCGGGTGCCACACTGTATTTCGTGAGCATACTCCTGACGGTCTATCACACTCAGTGCGAATATCGACACAGAAGTAGATATGGCGGAACTCGACAAATGGCCTTCCCACATGCCGTCCTCACGTCGCATCGATAGCAACCGCTCCGTCGCGTCGTTGAGCATCACCTCTATCTTCTCCTTCGTCGTCATATACTCCCTATGGCCAATAATCCATAAAACACATATTCCACATCACCGTATTCATCGAGTAGAGTGGCTACAAAACTACCATCTTTCTGCCAATGGGCTTCAATAAACGGATGCACATCATATGGCAGACTGACGTGCTGTTGGCTGAGGGCGAACAGCGCTACTGCTGTACTCAACAAATCGGGCATGGGTGCACTCTCATGAGCCAGAAATCCGCCAGACTCATGCTGAACAGCCAACAGTCGCTGTACAAGCACAGCATCACCTCCATCCACCATCATCAAGCGGGCTGACCATGCGTTGGTGCCTCCTCCGCTACCATGCCGCTGATATGACTCAAAGAATCGGCGTAGCGGTTCGTCATCAGCCATCAACCGAAGGACAGCATCTGGCGTAAAGCGCGGTAACGACAACAGACGGTCGAGCATCTGGCAGAGCGTCATCACCGTCTGGTAGAGTTCATTGAGTCGGGACATATCAAAGGCTGCCAAATAGGCTTTCCTTCGAACGCCGTCTGAACTGATGCCCAGTGCATAGCATAGCATCCATCCGAACAAAGTATAGTAAAGATCTACCCGTCTGCCACGGTTCATGAAAGCCTCGCTCTTATCGCGCTGGCTCAAGACGTAGTGGCATACCTGTTGCCGAGCCTCATCACTGAGTCTCTCAGCCCCACGCTTCAGCGTCTGCAATAGATGATACGATATCGACTTTCCCATCTTTACTTGTTTATCTTTCCAATATTTTCTCTGTGGCCTGGAAGAGCAGTCGCTTCAACTCGAAGGAGTCGATCTCGGCCAACGAAGAGAGGGCTCTTGTATGGTAATCCTCGATCAGCACATTCACCTTGTTCTTAATATCCTCATCCGAAGCATCGGGATACTGCATTCTCATGGCATGCACAGCCGACGGTTTCTCAGTCTGTTCACGGTAGATATCGGCTAAATCGTCCTTCAGCTGATAGGCAATGCCAAGGGCTTCAGAATAGTTATGCAACACATGTGCCGTATGCTGATCACCACCTGCAGAGAGCAGACCCAGCGACAATGCCACCTCAAAGGCCGGCACCGTCTTCTCGCGGAAGATCTGCAACACCTCGTCGATGGTCACCTTCTGACCAGACCGCCATGCCAACTCCGCCCCTTGTCCAAGGCAAAGGCTGACATGCGCATTGGCTACTACGCCCTGCAATTCCTTGTTCTTCAACGAAGCAAGTAGCCTGTAGCCCTCGCCCAACAGTAGGTCGCCGATATTGATGGCCATCGCCTCTCCATAGCGAATATGCACAGTGGGCTGTCCATACCGCTCAGGATCGTGATCTTGTATATCGTCGTGTACCAATGAGGCCTTGTGGAAACACTCCACTGCCACGGCAGCCCGCATCACCTCGTCGGGCAATACCAGCGGACACGGTTTCTTGCGTCCCTTCGGTAGCAAGCAAGCAGAGCTCGAGCGGGTGATAGCAGCATAGACGGCAGCCAGAAGGAACGGTCGCCAACGACTTCCCCCACAGAGCATCCACTCCAACGAAGCCCGTGTAGTGATGTCGGTGGCAGGTGTCATTACACAAGCCAATGCCTCAGGGGTAAACCATTGATTTACCTTTTCGCGGATAGCGTCGTAGTCGAGGAGCGTTATGGTTTCCGCACTTAACTGCGGCAATAGTTCCATCACATAGTCTATATCCACATGTGTGTCCTTGCACCCCCCATCGTTCAGAGCCACGGCAATACCTGGTACTGCATGACTGACCAACAATGGGAATGCCTTTTCCAACGAGTCGAGGCAACTGACACCTATGACGGCATCTACCACATGCTGTCGGATCAACTCGATGACAGAAGTAAAGCCCTCCGCCACCAGAGAGAGTACGCCATGACGATCAGCCAAGGTCTGCAGATCAGGAATGACACAGCGTCCACAACGATGACAGAGCAATCCCAGATCATCCATCTCACCCTCGCAACGTTGACTGTCACGAAGACATTTCGGTAACAACAGCAACCGGCGCTCGTAAGGGATACTCGCCACCATAGGCAACCACACTCCATTGTGCAGTTCCACCATCAGCCAATCGCGCAGCCCCTCATCGAGTTGGTACACCTTGATGAACTCAGAAGCCAACGCCTCCAAGTCGCTCAATGGCACAGGCGGTTGCAGTGCCTTATCGCTCACGAAGTCGTGCGCCAATTTCCGCAACCGAGTGCGCTCCTTATATGTCGTAGGAATTGCCCTATCCATAAGCACCGAATCCAAAGAAATAACGTTTCTGTAGCATCCTGTAGAGCGGACTCTTCTCAGGAATAGCCTCATCTTTCATATCGTGACCAGGCACATGGTGCATCCGCTTCAGTTCATCCATGAACGTAGCCCGAGAAGTGGTCTCGAAGCCACCATGCTGCTCAAGGAAGTCAGCCAGTTTCTCTGGATCTTCCATCAAGATACACCCCCGTGTCGTGTCTGCAATCATCTTACGCAGGTCTGCCAAGAACTCTGACTTCCGACAAATCTCCACAAGATTACTCCCATCGGCATTCAGCTGCTCCATTGCCATCTGCAGAGGTGGACAGAACTCCACATAGCCCGATGGCGAAATATGATGACTCATACCCGTGGCTCCCGGACAGATGGCCTTGCCGTCGGCTCCCCAATAGACATCGATGATGATGAGCGGCGCCTGACGACGCTGTTCCACGATGAACTGCCTGAGTTGCCGTATCTGTTCCTTACTGAGTGCATTTTCCGGATGGGCATCAGCCCCCACAGGACGATAGATATAATACCACATGAAGGCGGCCCCTTCATGGGCCAAGTCCTCCAGATGCTTGCGACTTACCAACTCGTCAAAGTTCGACTTGCAGATACTGGCAGCGACACCGAAGATCAGTTTTGCATCACGACAGGCCCTCAGTCCTCGCAACGTCCGTTCATACACGTCATCCTTTCCTCGCCGACGGTCACTCTCGTCGCGCAGGCCCTCGATACTGATCAGTGGCGTCACGCTACCCAACTTATTCATCCGCTGCGCCAACTCAGGTGTAATGAGAGTAGCATTGGTAAACAACAGGAAATAACAGTCGGGATGTTTCTCCAACACCTCGAAGAGTCCGTGATACATCAGTGGTTCACCGCCAAGGATTCCGAAGAAATAACTACCCTGTGACTTCGACTGACGGATGATACCGTCCAATTGTTCAGGTGTCAGACTCTTTTTGCCGCCTTTCGTCACCCAACAGCCAGAGCAGGCCAAGTTGCAGGCCTCTGTCACCGATATCATCATAAAGGCGGGGAAGAACGGCTCACCTTTTCGCATTCTGCGTTCGAAAGCAGCCATGTTCGAAAGATTCCGCAATCCGAAGTTCCTGACGAATTTCCACAGCAATCGGGGCGTCGTCCCACGAACCACACGTCCAGTAATCTTCAATAGAGATGTATAGTCACTCAGTCCCATCCTTTACTTTTTTATCTTATACAAGGGTGTTCCTGCGTTTCGTCTCTCCATCAGCCGCGTCCTGAGGGCATCGGCATAAAGTGTCGAGTGGTCCACCCGAAGAGCATTCTCTTCCTGTTCCATGCCACCATTAATGGGACTTCGTCCGTATTTGGGGAAAATGATCGCCTCCGAGGGACAGTTGCGTGCACAGGCCGGACAATTGTTCTTACAATTGGCAGGATGTGTCACTCGCACACGGTCATCTATCATCTCATAAACGCCAAACGGACAAAAATCGAAGCATTTACCACATTCCGTACAACGATCCTTGTCAATCGTTGGGTACCAAGCATCATTGCCTGGTCCTGGATGCCCGAAGCCCTCACGAAGGTTTATCAATTCTTTTGCTTGCAGTCCTCGCCAAGCCAACAGACTCTTTATAGCCCGTTCATGACAGGCCGCAATCTTGCCTTCTCCAATCTGGTTCATCGTCGCCTCGTCGCCTTCTTGCATCACCGCACACAAATCGTCTATGATTTCCACCTCAAGACCCTCTCTTTGGGCTTGCTCAGCCAAGTCGGCGACTCTCTCCGGAGGAATCAAACCACGCCAGCGACATGCACAAATAGTTAATCTATCACTCATTTTCCAATTAAAGAAATAATCCGAAGACTCCTTTCAAATTAGAGACCTCTTGCTTTGAGTAGACTGGAGGCATCGGGTTCCTGCATGCCAGTGAAGTCGGTGAACATCTGCATGAGATCGCCAGTATTACCCCGACTCAGGATCTTGTCACGGAACTCCTGACCCGTCTCTGGTTTCAGGGCACCACGCTTGGCGAAGACATCAGCGATGTTCACAGCCAGCACCTCCGTCCACAGATAACTGTAATAGCCGGCGGCATAGCCCCCACCCCACACGTGATTGAAGTAACTGGTATGATAGCGTGGCGGAATCGGAATAAAAGGATTCAGAAGTCCCACCTTACGCAACGACTCTGTCTCGAAATCCATAGCCTTGTCGGCTGTGGGAATATCCTTCGAGGCGAGCATGTGCCAGGCGAGGTCGACACAGGTGGCAGCGAGGTTCTCACCCAAGGCGTAGCACGGCTGGAAGTTGATACTCTTAAGCATGCGCTCCTTCAGGTCGGCAGGCATGGGCTCACCGGTCTCGTAATGACGGGCATAGTGGTCGAAGATCTCGGGGATGGAGGCAAACGACTCATTGAACTGCGAGGGCATCTCGACGAAGTCGCGGGCCACGCTGGTACCGCTCAGACGGTTGTACTGACAATCGGAAAGGATACCGTGCAGGGCGTGTCCGAACTCATGGAACATGGTGGTGACCTCGTCCCAGGTGATCAACGAGGGCTTGCCCTCGGGGGCTTTCGCGTTGTTGCACACATTAAAGATAATTGGCATCGTGCCGCGCTGACGGCTCTGCTTCTGAAAACCGTCCATCCAGGCACCACCACGCTTCGTGGGACGACGGTAGTAGTCGGTATAGAAAAGGGCCTTGGTCTTACCGTCCTTGTCAATCACCTCGAAGGCTTTCATGTCAGGATGGTAGGTGGGAATGTCCGTACGCTCCTTGAAGGTGAGGCCGTAGACACGGTTGGCGGCATAGAAGACACCATTGAGAAGCACGCTGTCGACATTGAAATAGGGTTTCACCTCGTCGTCGCTCACGTTGAGCAGTTCCTTCTTCATCTTAGCGGAATAGTAGAAATAGTCGTAGGCCTGCAACAGGAATTCGGGACCCTGAGTTTTGCGGGCATAGTCTTCGATGGCCTTGGTCTCGGCATCAGCCTTGGGCACATAGGCCTTAATCAGGTTCATCAGGAAAGCATAGACATTCTCAGGGGTCTTGGCCATCGTATTCTCCAGTGAGTAGGCAGCGTAGTTAGGATAACCCATGATCTCGGCCTTCTCGGCACGCAACTTGGCAATCTCGCTGACAAGGGGGAAAGTATTAAACTTCCCTGTGCCGTCAGCACGATGGACAGAAGCCTCAAAGACCTTCTTACGGAGTTCACGATTGTCGAGACTGGCAAGAGGAGCCTGCTGGGTGGTGTTGACAATCACGATGGCGTATGGTGCTTTCCCCCCACGACTCTCGGCATCCTTCTGACACTGGGCGATGTCAGCATCAGAGAGACCTGCCAGGTCTTCCTTCTTGTCCACCCACACGACGGCCTCGTTGGTTGCGTCAGGCAACATATCACCCCACTCCGTCTGCAAGTCGGAGATGCGCTTGTTGATTTCCTTCATGCGCTCCATCTTGTCGTCTGACAACAGTGCGCCATTACGCACAAACTCCTTATAGATCTCCTCCAAGAGTTTCTGGTCTTCACCTTGCCGGGTCTGGTATTCCTTATCATACACCTGTTTGATGCGCTCAAAGAGTTGTTTGTTGAACATGATCTCATTCGACAGGTCTGTCAACATAGGCTGTACCTTCTTCTCAATCTCTCCCAACGCAGGGGTCTTGTCGGCCTCGATGAGGGCAAAGAACGTACGACTTACCCGATCCAACAACCGTCCGCTCTCCTCATAGGCGAGGATGGTGTTCTCGAAGGTGGCAGAATCCGGATTGTCCACAATCTGCTTAATATCATCGTGCGTCTGCTGGATGGCGGTCTCGAAGGCAGGCAGATAGTCGGTGCTGTCAATCTTACTAAAATCGGGAGCCCCGAAAGGTAATGTACTCTCCTGCAACAGGGGATTTTCACGCTGTGCCTCTTTACAGGACGAAACTTGCATCATCACGGCTGATGCGATTCCAATCATCATAAAAGTCTTCTTAATTTTCATTTGTCTATATTGTTAGTTTGATGCAAAGATAGTCACTTTTCCCCATTCCCCCAACAAAAGCCATAATATTTATGCAAAATTTACAATTCCAGCACTCATTCCCTTCCATCAAGAAAATAACAATTCATGTTCTATATTCATCTTTTTATCGCATATTTATGGCTTTTTATGACGCTTTTTTTATAATTGAACATATTTTGGGAAATATCGGACAGTAAAAATCGGATATTTTTATCGATATTTGCAACCAAAAACAGAAGAAAACGAACAATTTGAAGTGTGTGTCATGGAAATAAAGGATTTAAACCCTCGAAAAGGGGACGACACCTATCGGATAGGTGATAGTGACGACCTGGTCATGATGGAGAGCATTGGTGCCATACCTTCCGGCGGCGTATGTCTGCAAAATCATGGTATCATTATATTTTGTACCGAAGGCAGGGCGCAGTTCGAATACGACGGTGCCACTATTCAGATTAAAAAGAATGACCTGTTTCTCTACATGGTCCACAGTGTTGCCTGTAACTTTATGGCTTCATCGGATTTCAATTGCAAACAGATATGGTTTGTACGCAGTGAACTTTGGGATATCGACATATACAAAGCAATCAGTGTGGCCGATATGTCACAGCTTAAATTGCATCCAGTCGTCCATCTCACCGACGACGAGGTCAAACTCTTTACCACCTATTTCCAGTTGCTGTGCGACAGGATGAAATCCTCCACATCATTTGAACTCGCCCCTGATATCATACGTTCGCTCTTAGGCACCATGCTGCTGGAATTACTGTCTATCATGCGGCGTAATGCGGCGCATAAGATTGAGCAAGATCTGCAGGAAGAGCCCAATTCCAGCCTTCATAAAAAGCGGATTATTGATAATTTCATAAAGTTAGTAGAAAAGAGCGACGGTCGCATCCGCAGGGTGGATGAATTTGCCAATCAATTATGCATCACACCGAAATATCTCTCTACCATTCTCAAGGAAGTGATGAATCGCAGACCGAGTACCTATATCCAACTCTATACAATGAAGGCCATTGAGCGCCGCCTGCGCTTCACGGATATGACGATGCAGGAGATAGCCAATGACCTGAATTTCCCCAATGCTTCATTTTTCGGAAAATACTGCAAAGAGCACTTGGGCATGACACCGCTGGAATATCGAATTAAATATCACAAAAGAAAATGAAAAAGATAGTATTATTGATTGTTGCTGTACTAATAAGTGGTGCTGCTAATGCCCAGACAGATAGCACAACGGTTAAAAGGAAAAAAGTCGGTGTCGTACTCAGTGGCGGCGGCGCGAAAGGTATGGCACACATTGGTGTGCTGAAGGTATTGGAGAAGGCGGGCATCCCCGTCGACATCGTTACCGGCACATCGATAGGCAGTATCGTCGGTGGACTCTATGCCATCGGCTACAACGCTCATTCACTCGACTCGATGGTAAGGAAACAGGACTGGACCTACGTGATTACCGACAAAGAAGACCTGCACAATCAGAGTTATCTCGACCGTAAGAAAGCGAACACTTATTTTTTAACCACGGGATTGACCATCGGCAAGCATGCCTCGGATGCAGGAGGCCTCATCAAGGGCAAGAACCTGGCTGAACTCTTCCAGAAACTGTTTGTGGGCTACACCGACTCGCTCGACTTTAATAAGGACCTGAAGATACCTTTCGCCTGTGTGGCTACAAATATCATGGACAACAGCGAAGTGGTGTTCCATAGTGGCCGGTTGCCGCAGGCCATACGCGCCTCAATGTCCATTCCTGCCGCCTTCTCACCTGTGAGAATTGGCGACATGGTACTGGTCGATGGCGGTCTGAAGAATAATTATCCCGTTGATGTGGCTCGTGAGATGGGGGCAGAAATCATCATTGGCGTTACACTGAATGGCAAGCCGAAGACGGCTGATGACATCACAGGCACCATGAAAATAGTGGGTCAGATTATCGATGTGAACTGTGTGAACAAGTACGACGAGAACAAGGCCCTCAGCGACCTGTGGATGAATGTGGATCCTCACGGTTTTACTACCGCCAGTTTTACGTCAGAGGCCATCGACTCACTGATACGCTATGGCGAGGAGGAAGCCATGCGCCACTGGGACGAGATTATTGCCCTGAAGCAGCGCATCGGTATTGACGACTCATTCCGTCCTATCATCTATCATCCCCTGCGCCCGAACGCCATGACAGAGCGTCAGCGTGTCACAGGTTTCTCTTTCGAAAACATGACCCCGCAGGCAGAGCGGTTCCTGAGACAGAAATTCCATCTGAACAAGGTTGACAGTATTGATGCCAAGATGGAACAGGAACTCACGACGAGTATGCGCATGGACCTCTTCTACCAGACAGCAGAGTGCCAACTGGTTCCTCAAGGCGATGGTGTGCGTGTCGTTCTCTCGGCTGGTAAGCGCAAGTCGTTGCAACTACATGCCGGTGTGCGCTACGATACGGAAGAAAATGCCGCCATTCAATTGGGAATCGACATACCGCTGAAGACGGCTATTCCCATTCAAACCGACATCACGCTTCGTCTGGGTAAGCGTCTGATGGCCCGTGGCGAGATCACCGTTCACCCCCGATCTTTTACACGCCCGACATTCAGATATACGTTCTACAGAAACGATATTGACATTTATACTACCGGTAATCTGGATTATAATATCCGTTATAACCAGTCACAGGCAGAATTCCTGCCAATCAATTTCGACCTGCGCCATTTCAACCTACAGATGGGGCTGCGCTGGGACTATTTCCACTACCGCAATAAACTTGGCTCGGAAGCGGTTAAACTGGGGGTACTTGAAAACGAACATTTCTTCAGTTACCGTGCCCGTCTGGTCTTTAACAACGAGGACAACTGGAACTTCCCCAAGCGTGGTGCCCGCTTTCATGCAGAATACGCCTATAACATCAACGACTTCGCCAAACTCAATGTCCGTGATGCCAACGGTAACAAACAGGGTAAGACTATGGGTATGAGTGATGTCAGTGCCAACTGGCGTATGTCGTTTACTATCGGCAACCGATTCACTATACAGCCTATGCTCTATGGTCGCCTGCTCTTTGGTTCAGTCGTTCCTGCCGGATTCTACAACACCCTCGGAGGCGAGTGGTTCGGTCACTATATCGAGCAGCAGATGCCATTCGCCGGTATCGGCAATTTGGAGTACATCAACAACCAATTCGTGGCAGCCCAACTTCAGGCACAGCAGCAAATAGGCAAAAGCAATTACGTGCTACTACGTGTGACCGCCGGGCAAAATGCAGCAAAGGTGAAGGAACTCCTTGACTATCGCACGATGATAGGTGCCCAGGTCGCCTACTATTACAATACGATGTTTGGCCCTGTCGGTGCTACCCTGGGTTATAGCAACCATACCAAGAAGGGCTATTTCTTCATCAATCTCGGATATGAATTCTAATATAAATAATGTATAACATGAACAAGTTAAAAAAGAAGATGACGGTAAGTATATGAAAAACTGGTTTGATAACATCCGAATCTATCATCTGCTGATTGACAGATTCAACGGTGGCTGGCAGACGCCGCCAAAGAGTGAGAACGGACGTTTGGACCTCACCAACGTCTTCTGCGGGGGTAACCTGCAAGGAGTGATTGAGAAACTTGACTATATCAAGGATCTTGGTTTTAATGCCATCATGCTCTCACCGATTTTCAAGTCGGCAAACTATCATGGGTATCATACCCTGAATTTCGAAGATATCGATCCACACTTCGGTACGTGGGACGACTATCAGCAGTTGCTCGACCTGGCTCACAACAAAGGACTAAAGATTATCTGCGACTTCGTGCCCAACCATTGCTGGTATCAGGCACCTATTTTCGAGGAGTCGTTGCTTACCCATGGCGGGAAGCACCGCGACTGGTTCTTCTTCCCTAAGAAAGACAGCGACGAGTTCGTTTCGTTCTTAGGCTTCGGTGACTTGCCCAAGTTCAATCTGACCAACCCCGAGGTAGCCAGTTTCATGATTGACAAGGCGGAAACACTCGCCCGCATGGGAGTGGATGCATTCCGTATCGACCATGCTTTGGGGCAGCCACATAGTTTCCTGAAAAGGCTTCGCGAACAATTACAGGCCATCCGCAGCGACATCGTGATATTTGGCGAGGTATGGGCATTCGGTATTGGCCCACAGTTGGCTGGTCAGTTATACTTCAAGACAGATGCCAGATTACAGGAGTTTCTGGCACAAGATACCAAGCCATTTAGCCAAGATGACCTGCAGGCCGACTATGTAGGCACATTGGATGGTGTCTTAGACTTTGCCTATCGCGACATTCTCTTGGAGGAGATTCGTGCTGGACGAGGTATCAAGGGTAATCAGACCCTGCGCAGCAAAATCACCGACCACTTCGCCAAGTATCCTAAAGACTTCAAGTTGGTGCTGTTTCTCGACAACCACGATACAGACAGGTTTATGTTTGACTGTCATGACGATGTGAACCTGTTGCAGGAAGCCATTGACCTGACGATGGGGCTATCTCGTCCATTCTCTTTCCTCTACGGCACAGAGCAACTGATGACTATCAAGTCTACCATCTTCAATGCCGAGCCCTACGCCGATCTCCGGGTGCGCAACTGCATGGATTGGTCGGTGTCACCACAACTACTAACCAAAAAGCCAACAAAATGAGTATTGAAGTATATAAAATAGGTGAATCGCTGGACTCTTTCAACTACGGACAAGTGCAGGACGACATTCTGGCCGTTCTGAAGAAAGGCTCGAATGCGGTGGTCGATATGACTGTTTGTAACTACATCTCCAGTACAGGTTTACGCGTGTTGCTCTATTCCAAGAAGGTGGCAGCCTCGAAAGGACTGAAACTCTATTTGGTTGGAATCAATGATGAGGTCAAAGACATCATGGATGTCACAGGCTTCAATAGTTTCTTCGATATTTTCAACACCATGGAAGAATGCCTGTCGGCAATTGATAATTATGCATAGAGTCGATTTATTTCCCACCCATGAGTACCAGGGACTGAAACTGCGTCCGGGCCGACCTTATCCTTTTGGTGCAACGGTCTTTGGCAATATGGTGAACTTCTCAGTCTATTCCCGCTATGCCACCGACTGCACATTGGTGCTCTTTCACAACCGTGAAGAGAAACCATTTATCGAAATCCCTTTCTTCAAGGAGTTCCGACTGGGCAATGTGTTCTCGATGATTATCTTCGACTTGGATTATGAGAACATAGAATACGGGTTCCGGATGGATGGTCCTTTCTTACCAGAAGAAGGTCATCGCTTCGATAAGTCGAAAATACTGCTCGACCCTTATGCGAAACTGATTGTAGGACGTGATGTGTGGGGGCAGCAGCCCAACTGGGACAGTCTCTACCAATATCGTGCCCGTGTAGTGTTCGACGACTTCGACTGGGAAGATGACATGCCGTTGGAAACGCCCGTCAACGATCTCATCGTCTATGAGATGCACGTACGCAACTTCACGTGCGGCGCAGCCTCTGGCGTGAAGCACCGGGGTACGTTTGCCGGCATCATCGAAAAGATTCCCTATCTGAAGGAACTGGGTGTGAACTGTGTGGAACTGATGCCCATTCATGAGTTCGACGAGTTTGAAAACCACCGTCTCTCGCCCGTCGACGGACGAGAACTCTACAACCTCTGGGGCTATAGTAACGTGGGGTTCTTCGCCCCCAAGGCCGCCTACGCCTCGTCGGGCAGATTCGCCATGCAGGTGGACGAACTGAAGAATCTGGTAAAGCGGTTACACGCCAACGGCATAGAGGTGATACTCGACGTAGTGTTCAACCACACCGCTGAAGGCAACGAGCAAGGTCCCTACATCTCCTATCGCGGCATCGACAACAAAACTTATTACATGCTGACATCCGATGGTTATTACTACAACTTCAGCGGTTGTGGCAACACGTTGAACTGCAACAACCCCAATGTGCGCGACATGATTGTTGAAAGCCTGCGCTACTGGGTGACCGACTACCACATAGATGGTTTCCGTTTCGATCTGGCTGCTATTCTCGGACGCGACCAGAACGGCCATCCCATGTCGAATCCCCCACTACTCGAATCGCTGGCCCACGACCCCATCCTCGGCAAAACAAAACTCATTGCTGAAGCCTGGGATGCCGGCGGACTCTATCAGGTGGGCTCGTTCCCCTCATGGGGACGCTGGGCCGAGTGGAACGGTAAGTTCCGCGACAGCATGCGTCGTTTCCTGAAGAGCGACGAAGGGGTGCTGGGCGATGTGAAAGAGCGCATCATCGGTTCACCCGACCTCTACGCTTCACAGGGACGGGGCATCAAGGCCAGTGTGAACTTCATTACGGCACATGATGGTTTTACACTGATGGACCTCGTATCGTATAACAGCAAACACAACGAAGCCAACGGCGAGGACAACCGCGATGGTGAGAACAACAATAACAGTTGGAACTGCGGCTGCGAGGGAGATACGGATAATCCTGACATCAACCGTCTGCGCCACCAGCAAGTGAAGAATGCCATCTCCATGCTTATGGTGAGCCAAGGCATCCCCATGGTGCTATCGGGTGACGAGATGGGCAACTCCCAACAAGGCAATAATAACGCCTATTGTCAGGACAACGAGATTGCCTGGCTGGACTGGAACAATCTGGAGAAAAACGCCGACATCTTCCACTTTTTCAAGCAGATCATCAAGTTCCGCCGTCAGCACAAGGTGCTTCGTTACGAGGATAACCTCAGACATTGCGACTATCTGGGACTCGGCCACCCAGACTTCTCGTGGCATGGGGTGAAGGCCTGGCAACCCGAAAGCGGCTACAACAATCTCACGATAGCCTTCATGCTCAACGGACAATATGCTGTAACCGACGGTACACCCGACGACTTCATCTATGTGGCCATGAACATGCACTGGGAGATGCACGGCTTCGAACTGCCTCAATTACCTCAATTCATGTCTTGGCATATCTTTGCCAATACCGGCATGTCTTCGCCCGACGATATTTTCGAACCTGGCAAGGAACCCCTCATCGAGAATCAGCATGAGGTGCTTGTCGGCCCACGTTCCATCATCATTTTAGTGGGGAGAACGGTGTCATGAGCCAATTTCATTTTCAACCGATCAAGGGAGAGGCCCGTCAGATACTCGGAGCCATCCTAAAGTCGCCGGAGATCACTTCTTGTAGTCTGAAAGAGACCCTGGCGCTGCGGTTGGCATGTGAGGAGATCATAATGAATGTGACATCATACGCCTATCCGAAAGGTTCTGATGGTTTTTTAGATGTAGATATCCAGAAGACCGACCGCATCACGATCCGTTTTGAGGATAGCGGTATACCTTTCAATCCCCTGGAGCAGACAATGCCCGATACCAAACTGTCGTGGAAGAAACGTCGCATCGGCGGACTTGGCATTTTTCTCGTCCGCCATAAGATGGATGATGTACGTTATACCTACGAGAATCATAAGAATGTATTGACTATAGAAAAAGTAATATGAAAAAGAGCAAACTATCGCGCCGCATCACCTGGCGTGTCATCGGAATCATGTTGTTCTTCAATATGCTGATTATTGGAGCCATTATCACGTTTGTCTTTCTCTTCTCCCTCGGGAACGGCAGCGTGCGAGGATTGTACGTGACCGACGGGATTGCCAGCAATATCGAAACTATGTTGCATGTGGCAAAGACTGCTGCATTCAACAACCGTGTCGAGGTGGAGGCTAACATAGACAGTCCTGAACATGTCTTCGACGCCCTGGAGCAAATTCTACAGGTCAACCATAACCTTGCAGGTTGTTTCGTTGCTCTTGAGCCATACTACTTCAATGACAAATGGTTCGAAGCATATGTTTACCATGGAGACAATATGCACATTGAGCACCGACAGATAGGTTCTGTACAGCACGACTATTTCAATGGAGCATGGTATCAGCAAGGATTCTCCTTAGAAAGAAAAGACGACGGTTATCTGACAGACTTGTACTACGATGACACCGTCAACAGCGGTATGTTCTGCAGTTACGTCATACCCATCTTCGACCGTCAGAGTCGCAAAGTCGGCGTATATGGCATAGACCTGAGTCTTAAATGGCTTGACACCGCCATCAAGGAAACGATGGTAAATGTCAAAAGGGAATTCTTTGCAGATAATGAAACGATGGAAGATTCTGATGACATTTATTTCTCCATTCAGATTATCGACAGCAAGGGCAACAGGATTACTGGCTCTGACTCTCTTGACATCAGTATTCTCAAAGGGGAACAAGAAGAGGTGGATGGTGAGTTAGACATGAAAGACCTGAAAGGCACACCTTATTATATTAATACAAAGCAGTTGGGCAGTACGGGCTGGACATTGGTTGTGTTCCAGCATCGCGAACTTGTATTTACATGGGGTGGCATACTTGCCATTTTCATCCTTTCCTGCATGGGTCTCGGCTGCTTAGTCATCTTCTTCTTCACAAGCCGGAGTATCCGCCACGCCACCAAGCCGTTGGGATCCCTCTCCGAATCGGCTCAGGAGGTGGCAAAGGGTAACTTCAATGCGCCATTGCCTACATTCAACCACGACGACGAAGTGGCTCAGTTGCGCGACTCGTTTGGCACCATGCAACAGTCGCTGAAGCAGTATGTGGAGGAACTAAAGGCATCAACCGCAGCCAAGGCTTCCATAGAGAGCGAACTAAATGTGGCGCACAGTATCCAGATGTCGATGATTCCCAAGACATTCCCTGCCTTCCCCACTCGCAAGGACATAGAACTTTATGCCTCGCTGACACCAGCCAAAGCAGTGGGCGGTGACCTCTATGACTTTTTCATCCGAGATGAGAAACTGTTCTTCTGCATAGGCGATGTGTCTGGCAAAGGTGTGCCAGCATCACTGGTGATGGCCGTCAGCCGTACGCTCTTCCGCAATATAGCAGCCCATACCGATAAACCGAGCCATATCGTAGAAACGATGAACGTGAACATCTGCGAGGGGAATGATGAGTGTATGTTTGTCACACTGTTCGTTGGTGTACTTGACTTGCAGACTGGTCATCTGCGCTATTGTAATGCTGGGCATGAGTCTCCATACATCCAAACAGCACTGCTTCCCTGCAATTCCAACCTGCCCGTTGGTGTCATGTCAGACTTGAATTTCTCGGAGCAAGAAATAGACATAGTTCCCGAAAAGACCCTTTTTCTTTATACTGACGGTCTGACCGAAGCCGAGAATGCCGAGCGTGAGTTGTTTGGAAAACAGCGTATTGACAATGTTATCACAACTTTTTCTGGTACCCCTCAGCAACTTGTCGAGACCATGACTGCCGCCGTCCACCAGTTTGTCGGTGACACTGAGCAGAGTGACGACCTCACGATGCTAGCCTTCAGAATCAGGAAATAAACATATATTGGCTGCCAAACTGAAATAGGATAGGTCGTTTCCAGCAACGGCTCATGTTCTTTATTTCTTTTTTAGTTATCGATTTCTGTCTTTATTGAGGCGCCAAACGTAACAGAACATATTCGGTTACATTTCAAACAGCAAAAATAGATTGTTTTTATCGAACTTTGCACCCCAGGAAGTAAATAAAGGACAGAATGGAGATTAAGAAACTCACGCCTCGACATGGGGAGGGCACTTATCGGATAGACGAAAGTGATGATTTTGTAGTGATAGAGGACATCGACTGGGGATGCATACCCAGCGGTAAATTCTATACGGAGGAGCACAGAGTCGGCCTGATCTGTAAAGCAGGCCGGGCGCAGTTCGAATACGACGGTGTGAAGTACACGATGGAGAAGAACGACCTGTTTCTTTATATGACGCATAATATTATCACCAACCTCATGGCTTCGTCTGATTTCAATTGCCGTCAGATATGGTTCACACGCAGTGAAATATGGAACGTGAATATCTACAGCAATACAAATTTTATGGACATGGTTTATCTGAAACAACACCCGAAAGTGCACCTCACGGATGATGACATGAGCCTGATTGATGGCTACTTCCAGCTGTTGTTCCACCGCATGAAGGATCATTCACCTATTCTCTATCCCGACATCGTAAGGTCGCTTGTGGGTACGATGATACTGGAAATGCTGTCAATGATGTGTCGTGAGGAGGTGAGGAAAGAAATGCTAAGTTCCAATGGCGTAGAGCTGGATTTTCAGGAGGATACTTCTTCCAGTATCCACCGCAGACGGCTGGCCGACAAGTTTATGCGCATGGCAGAACAAAGCGATGGGCGTATCCGCAGAGTGGAGGAATTTGCCAACCAACTCAACATCACGCCCAAATATCTCTCGACCATCCTGAAGGAAACGATGAATTGCTGGCCGAGCACCATCATACAGCTCTTCACGATGAAAGCCATTGAGCACCGACTGCGTTTTACCGACATGACGATACAGGAGATTTCCAACGAACTGAATTTTCCCAATCCTTCGTACTTCGGCAAATATTTCAAGGAGCATGCTGGTATGACGCCGATGGAATATCGTAATAAATATTATAAAGGAACATAAAAAGATAATAAGAGAAATGAATTCAAATATATTATATTAATTAATTAAGGTGTAACATGAACAAGTTAAGAAAGAAAGCGATGGTGAGTACCAGTCGTTCGACAAAGATGACGCGAGTGGCGATGCTCGGGTTACTCATGTTGTTGCCGCTGATCTCTGAGGCCCAGCGATTGCTGACGC
>JAGCRH010000056.1 GCA_017964785.1 Prevotella sp. | reverse complement strand
CCAATGAAGTCTTATCAGGTGGTTATTGCAGCGGGGTCCCACCTCTTCCCATTCCGAACAGAGAAGTTAAGCCCGCCTGCGCCGATGGTACTGCAATGCAATGCGGGAGAGTAGGAGGCCGCCCCCTTTTTTCAGAAGCCCTGAGTCAGAAATGATTCAGGACTTTTTTGTTTTATTATATATTCATTGATTCATAATTTGAAAGGTACGCAGTTGCGGATATCGATTGGGATGGTTTCCACTTGGAGGCTGTCCTTTTTGATGTGTAGGCGGACGATGCAAGCACGGGAATTTATGGGCTTGCGCTGATCGAAAATGAAATTGCCGATACTATAGTAGATAGGATGTCCTTGGAATTCCTCGATGGTCTGCAAGGTGTGAGTATGGTGACAGACGAGAATGTCTGCACCCGCCTGTATCAGTTGATGGGCCTCGTGGCGCTGGCGGGGAACGGGTCGGAGGGTATGTTCACCGCCCCAGTGTAGGGAAACGATGATGACTGCGGTAGAGTCTGCTTGGCGCAGACGGAAGACGTGTTCCAAAAGAGAGTCCATCGGTTCTTGACTGACGCAGGGTTTATCAGGGAGGTAGGCATAGTTCTCTAATGCGAGTCGCAATGAGGGTACAAACCAGACATTGCGAGGCTCAGAGGCTAAGAGGATGGGTTGCGAGGCTTCGGCCATATTTTGGCCTGCGCCGATGGGTATCATACCAGCCTTCTCGATATTTTGTTTTGTGTCGATGAGTCCTTCACGGCCTTGATCGATAGAGTGATTGTTTGCCAAATTAAGATGGGTGAAGCCGTGCTGGTGCAAGGTGTCGAGCCATTCAGGTTCGGCTCGGAATATGAATTGTTTGAATACGGGGGCCTCAATTTTCGTGGCAGGACATTCAAGATTACCCACGACGACCTGAGCCTCACGAAACACGGAGTCGATACCATCCGAAAATAGATGGTCGACTCCGTGACGGTTGATGGCCTGGCGTACCCCCCGGTCGAGAAGAATGTCACCAGTGAGAAGGATAGTGAGAGCGGGGGTCGCGCATGGGGACAGCCCCTCTGTGCTTTGTGAACTTCGTACAGCAGGAACAGCCCCCATATGCTCCACCGTCCCAAAGAAAAAGAGGCTAACAACCAGAACTATAAAAGAACTCCTCATTCACCTCAGGCATCTTATTGAGGGGTACGATGATACGTTTCATCCAATCGGGCACACCCTTGCGTGGATTCTTCTCCAACTGCTTCTGCCACTCTTCATCGGTGAGGCGAGGCTCGTCGATGGGCTGGATGAACTCACGGTAACTCAGCACGGCACCTCGTGTCAGATAAAGATAGCCACCGATTTCCACGACGACATAGATCTCGTCAGCATCGCCTACAGCCTCGAAGAGAATAGCCTTCTCCGGATTATTGTCGGCATTGGCGGTGTAGACATCTGCCACGAGGGCCACCTTCTTGTCGGCACCCTGCACGTCGCTCCACCCCATCAGATACTGGTCTTTCTCACGCACCAAGTCAAGACTGATGTTCTCGAAGGCTGCTCCGATATATTGCAATTGGTCGTATTCTTCTTCGCTCAGTTCCTTGCCTGCCAATTCCTTCTCACTGACATTCAGCAGGAATTGGGCTTCTTCGCGGATACGTTCAGTAGCGCTGCTAATCTTCTCCGTGAGCATATTTTCTTCTTTCAGGAGGCGTGCGGTATTGTCGAGCAAGGAGATGGCTTTCTTCCAGAAACTGATGTTTGGCTCCACATAACCTTTCACGACGGGCTCTGGAGGACCGCCTCCGCCACATTCTGCACCCGCTGGCTGTTTGGCATAGAGGATAGCATCATGTTTCAGTTCTGCCCACGAGGCGAGCATGGCGTTCAGGTCTTTCAGGTTCCACTCAGAGGTCACCATAAAGTAAGGGAGGGTCAATTGTGGGTCACGGTCACACAATGCCCTGAGGGTACTCATCCATTGGGTGGCGATGGTCTCGTTCCAATTGATCTGCTGCATACGCATTTTCATCTTTTCGAGCGTCGGTGCAAAACCTTGCCATTTCTGTCCTTCCTCGATAAGAATCTTCTCGGCAGCAGATACTTGCATGGCGGCAAAGAAGTCGAGTCCCTTCGGTGTGGCGCGGAGGGTTGGCTTGTTGTCGTAGTCCACCATCTCTTGAAGCACCTCAGCATCAGGCTGGTAGCGCTGGGGCATGATGTTAATCTTATTGTGACTAGTCTTCTCGTATTTCGGACGGATGCGTGTCTGTTTATTGCCAATCTCGTTGAGTTCAGCGGTCAGTTGGGCGATGGCCTGGTCGTTGTGCAACAGGTCTTCCATCTGCATGTTCAACTTCTCCACCTCTTTCTTGACTTGCATGATAGTGAGGTTGTCGGGCTTGCCCATTAGGAAGGTGATGAGGTTGTTCAATGTCTCATATTTCTTTACCAATTTCTCATCGTTTTTCAAGGCGTATGTTTGCATGACGGCAGCCAGCACCTCGTCTTTGTTTTCCAATCCGAAGTTGGCGGTCTGCAACCACATCATCCCTCGGAAATAACGTTGGAGTTTTTCGCTACGGGTGTAATGACCACGAGGCCGGAAGAGACTGTAGCCGAACTGGATATTCTTATAGTCCTGCATGAAGGTGCTATAAGAGTTTTGTGCTTTCAGACACAGTTCTATCTCTGGATTGGCGATGGCTATCTGTTCATTGGTGCCGATTGTCTCGCCTGTAAAGAGTTTATAGGCGATGATGTAGTAGGCTGCGTTTTTGAGGGCTGTCTGGCGCACCAGTTCGTCACCGCCTGCCCAGCCTTCCATGCGGTTCATGGCATAGAACATGTCGTGCGAGAAGTCTGTCATCAGTTTCATCAGGTGATTCTCTTCCAACTCGCGCAACATGCAGTCGATATAGAGGTGATAAAGTTGCAGGTAGAGGTCGGTGGTTACGAAGTTGGGAAACTCTCGGTAGTCATTCTCTTCGTACACCTCGAACAGTTGGTTGTGTTGGGCTGGCACGATGGCAAAGCCGTCTTCTCCTAACCGCTGACTCAATTGCTCATCAAAGTCCTTGATTTGTGTGGGGTTCAGCAGGTTAGACATGTTTACGCGCAACCCCACTGGTACCTCAAAGTTCTGCTGGGCCAACTCGTCTTCGCGCTCCTGCAAGCGTTTTATGAAGGCCTTTTCCTGGTCATTGTAGTTCAGCAGGTTTTTCTCTTCGATGATGCGGTAGTAGAAATCGCGCCAACTCTCGTCTTCCTTCGACTCCATACCAGCCCCATCCACCTTCTCGTCGAATTTCCACATCAGTGAGTCGTACCAGGTGGTGGCATTATAGATACCTCGGATGTAAGAGTCCCTAAAAGGCAGGCCGCGCTGGGCGGCAGGCGCATTACGCAGGGTACGGATATCGGCAAGCGAGAGCCCGCTGATATCCATGT
Organism: Prevotella sp.; assembly: GCA_017964785.1. GTDB lineage: Bacteria > Bacteroidota > Bacteroidia > Bacteroidales > Bacteroidaceae > Prevotella. The sequence goes on along the minus strand of JAGCRH010000056.1, from coordinate 8,801 downwards.
CGTAATCAATACTGTCGAGTAACTTCTCCACGTCGATTTGCGACGGGGGAACTTGTACTACTACACTCTGTTTTTGGCTACAGGCGCATAACATTGCTGCCACGCAAGCCGCGAATAGTAATTTTTTCATTGGCTAAAGGATTTTATTGCTGTTTCTTTATCTACACCTTTGATAATAAAGTGGTCGAACTTCATACCGAAACTGTCCCACTGGTAGTCTGATACCACGTAAAGGGAGTCTGTCGTCGATTCCAGGGCGCGTATCTTCCCGTCTTTGTATCGGAAGTCTTCGAGGATGCCACCCAACTTCGAACCCATCCACAGGGGGCGAGCCTTTTTATTCACCTGCTTGAAGATAAACAATCTGCGGCCTTTCTCTGGATAGAAACGGGTGGACTTGATGACACCCACCATCGCATCCTCGCTACCGTCACCATCCACATCGCCGATCTGGAACTGATACACAGGGTAGGGCAGACGCCAGTCGTTGAGCCAGTAGAGACTGTCATGCTCTTTCCGCAGTTCGAAGGTCTGGGCTTCACCATACGTGCAGAACAACCATAGTAGGAGGATAAGCCATCTGTTCATAAGCCTGTCAGTGCTTTCCACAACGGCTCATCCGGAATGGGAGCCTCGGCAATGATTGTCTCTTTCGAGACGGGATGAACGAACTCCACACGGCGCGCCATTAGTGAGATGCTGCCGTCAGGATTACTACGGGGCGCACCATATTTCAAGTCGCCCTTGATGGGACAGCCCATGGCTGCCAGTTGGCAACGGATCTGGTGATGGCGACCCGTCAGCAGTCGGACTTCGAGTAACGTGTAATTGTCGGAATGCCCGATGATGCGATATTTCAGAACGGCCTTTTTGGTATTAGGCTTTTCCTTGTCGTACGCATACGATTTGTTTTGCTTCTCGTTGCGCACCAGCCAGTGCTCCAATGTCCCTTCTGCTTCGCGAGGGGCGTTCTTCACGATAGCCCAATAGGTCTTATGGACTTCACCCTCGGCAAACATCTTGTTCATTCGGGTGAGGGCTTTCGAGGTACGGGCGAAGACTACGAGGCCGGACACAGGACGATCCAGACGATGCACCACACCGAGGAAAACGGCTCCCGGTTTCTGGTATTTCGTCTTAATATAGTCCTTGACAATATCAGAAAGGGGGCGATCGCCAGTCTTGTCTCCCTGTACGATCTCCCCGCTTTGTTTATTGACGATGATGATATGGTTGTCTTCGTAGATGACCTCCATAGCCGACTACATATTCATGCCGCCGTCGACCTGAATCACCTGGCCGCTGACATAACTTGACAGGTCTGATGCGAGGAACGTAGCCACATTGGCGATATCCTCTACCTGACCGCCACGACGCAGAGGTATCTTCTGCTTCCACTGCTCGCGAACCTCGTCAGGAAGAGCAGCTGTCATAGCCGTCTCAATGAAACCGGGAGCAATGGCGTTGGCACGGATGCCCTTGGGCCCCATCTCCTGAGCGATACTCTTAGCGAGAGCAATCAGTCCTGCCTTCGAGGCGGCGTAGTTGGCCTGACCGGCATTACCATGCACACCTACCACAGAGGCCATATTGATAATACTTCCACCACGTTGGCGCATCATGACAGGCACACAGGCATGGATGAAGTTGAAGGCCGATTTCAGGTTGACGGCAATCACAGCATCCCACTGCTGTTCTGTCATACGCAGCATCAGACCGTCCTTGGTGATACCGGCATTGTTGACCAGGATATCAATTGATCCGAACTCTTCTTTTACAGCCTTTACCACTTCCTCTGTCTGAGCGAAATCGGCAGCGTTCGAAGCATAACTCTTGGCCTTCACGCCTAAGGCGGCGATTTCCTTTTCTGTATCCAGATTCACCTCCAAATCAGTGAATGCAATGTTAGCGCCCTCAGAGGCGTACTTCAGTGCGATAGCCTTTCCGATACCGCGTGCAGCACCTGTAATCAGTGCTGTCTTACCTTCTAATAATCCCATTTTAATTTACAATTTTATTATTTACAATTTACAATTTATCTTCTTTGGATTTTGCCGAGGGCACCATAGACCACTTTCGCCACTTGCGGCTTGGTGTCTTCTTCTTTCATACCGTGCGCGATACGCCCATAAATATAAGGTACTTCAAGGCCCTTGATACAATAGTGGGTGATGTCGGCCACAAGGTCAACATTATCGATGTCGAACTCGCCATCTTCCTTACCTTCGGTATATACCTTACGGAAAAGTTCTATTTCAGCATCATCGAAGTGCTTGCGTACCTTTTCCACCATCCAGATATTACGGAAAAACTCAGCACGCAGGTTGCCGTTTCTGACCACCGTCTCACGAATCATACTCAGATGGGTATAGATGAGTTCGATAATCTTGTCCTGCGGACGAATCTTGCGGGCTGCCACCTCGTCGAGTTTGTCACTCAGACGCTCCAACTCGCCTTCTATCACGGCATAGTAGATTTCCTCCTTCGATTTAAAATAGGTGTAAAGCGTACGTCTGCCTTTCCCTGACTGGGTGGCAATGTCGTTCATCGTGGTGTTCTCCAAACCGTTTTTGGCAAACAACTGGCGGGCCACGTCAACGAGTTTTTGTCTAGTCTTTGAAATTGACATAATAGTGTCCTCCTATTGCTTTTAGAAATTGCACACGGGCATTACTGTGTGCAAAAGTACACATTTCCTTTGAAATACGCAAGAAATCAAGCGGAAAAAGTTAGCAAAAAAGCAAATTAACAAAAAAGTAGCATAAATATTTGCGTAATTCAAAATTTCTTTTTACCTTTGCACCCGCTTAAGAAAAAACATCGCGGAGTGGAGCAGTTGGTAGCTCGCCAGGCTCATAACCTGGAGGTCGCACGTTCGAATCCTGCCTCCGCAACTAAGTGAGAAGAGAGGTGATGAAACAAAGAAGCGCGAGCCAATCGGTTCGCGCTTCTTTGTTCATTTCATCTTGGCCAGTACTTTCCTGTAGTACCTGTTGGTGGCCTTGATGCTGTACTTAATACCGCCGTTCCACAGTCGAATCGCCTTTTCGACGTTGTTTTCGGGGTTGTAGTACTTTTGGATAATCAGGAACATCTCTTTTGATTTGGCGACACTATATCGGTCTGCCATCGTAAACTGCTTCTTACTCTTCTGTCTTTTCAGAATGTCATTGCAATCCTTCACAAGAATCGGAGTAATCTGCATCACGCCTACGGAATTTCCGCTTACGGCGTTGGGATTTCCTTCGCTTTCGACTTGGATAATTGCTTCCATTACTGGACTCCAGTCGAAGCCTGATGTTTTGGTGCTCTTTGCGTCTCCTTCAGCCGATGCTGACAGTGCAATAGTCAGAGCCATCAGGCCCAAACATGCTTTTTTAATAAATTGAATCATATCTCTATACTTTAGGCGGACACCCATCACGGGAACCGCGTTATCCTTTAGATTTTCTACTTCAAAGATGCAACTTCACGTCGCAAAATGATCGCTGAATCATTCGATTCGGCGACAAAGTTACGGCAAATCAATCACTTAGCCAAATTTCTTAATGATTTTTAACGGTTGCCGTGTGCGCACACGTCAAATTTCAAGGGTTGTTAACTAATCTAAATCGACCACAGTGATGCCTGCTCCGCCGAATTGTACGTGCTCATCACGGGCCTTTGTCACGTTGGGAACGGTGTTCAGATACTGGCGTATCAACTGGCGCAAAATGCCTGATCCGGTACCGTGAAGGATGCGCACCCGACTCATCCCAATCAGGATGGCGTCATCGATGAAATGCATCACGGTATCGATGGCTTCGTCGCCTCGCATACCTCTGACGTCAAGATCCTGATGGAAGTTGTGGCGACGGTCTTCCATCGTGGCACGGGTCACCTTTGAGGTCTGAACGGCTAGCGCCTCGTGTTTGTTGGCAGAAGTACTCTCTTTGGGAGCCTCTTTCGCCCGCTCCAACTGTTCCAGTTTTATCTTTGAGCGCACATCGCCGAAGATGACGGTGGCCTGCTTGCCTTGTATGCTCTCTATCTTACCCACGCTGTTCAGACCCTTGATGCGAACGGTATCGCCTGTTTCCAACGGGCGGTTTTCTGCATCCTTGTTAGCCTTGGCATGCTCAGCCAGTTTCTTACTCGCAGCCTTCTCTTCCTCACCCTTCCTTTCCTTGCGCTGAGCCTTGCGGGCCTTACGCTCTTCCATCTGACGCAGTTTCTTGGCAAAGTCCTCCTCACTCATCAGACCACGGGTATCGTCGGAGGCCACCTGTTGGCGGAATTCTTGCAGTTCTTCCCTGACGATGCGTGTGCGCTCCTTCTCTGCCTGCGCTTCTTTGATTTCTCGGATGGCGTTTTCTATCTTTCGGTTGGCCTCTGCCAGCAGTTCTTCGGCTTGTTGCTGGGCACGGCGCAGGATTTCCTTGCGCTCCCGTTCTATCTCTTCGAGGTTGGTCTCGTAGCGCTGGATATGTCCTTCCAGCGATTTCTCGTGCTGGTGGATGGTCTGACGCTTACCCTCCCAGTAACGCTTGTCGCGCACGATGTCTTGCAGATATTTGTCGCTCTGGATATAGTCGCGGCCCACGATATCTGAAGCATCGTTGATGACCTCTTCCGGCAGTCCTGTCTTACGGGCTATCTCGATGGCAAATGACGAGCCTGGCTGTCCGATGCTGAGTTGGAAGAGTGCCTGCATCTGTCCTCTGTCGTAGAGCATTGCGCCGTTCACCACACCCTTGTGATTCTCTGCAAAGTGTTTCAGGTTCTGGTAGTGGGTAGTGATCACACCGAAGGTTTTCTTCTCCCAGAACTGTTTCAGCACGGCCTCTGCGATGGCTCCGCCGATGGTGGGTTCCGTGCCGCCGCCGAACTCATCTATTAATAATATGGTACGCGCGTTGGCCTGTTTCATCATCTGCTTCATGTTCAACAGATGCGAAGAATAGGTCGAGAGATCGTTCTCGATGCTCTGCTCATCGCCGATGTCAATCATGATGTTCTCGAAGATGCCTGTGGTGGAACGGTCGCCGATGGGGATGCTCAGTCCGCATTGTAGCATATATTGCAGCAGCCCGACGGTTTTCAGACATACCGACTTTCCGCCAGCATTCGGACCAGAGATAATCAGCAGCCTTCCGACATTTTTCCTGTCTCCTGTCTCCTGACTCCTGTCTCCTTCCAGCCGTATATCTAATGGCACCACCTTCTTGCCTTGCTTCTCCAACGAGAGTTGCAGCAACGGGTGGATGGCCCGTATCCAGTCCAGATGTGGCTCTGTCTTTACTTCGGGCTCGAAAGCCTTTGTCAACTTTGCCAGTTCCGACTTGGCGTTTATCAGTTCTATCTGGGCGAGGAAATCGTAAGAGTTCAGGATCTCTGTGACGTTCGGCCTGAGTTCGTCTGAGAATACCGTCAGTATTCGGACGATCTCCCGCCGCTCGGCGGCTTCCAGTTCGCGCACTTTATTGTTGGCCTCCACCACTTCCGTAGGTTCGATAAACACCGTCTTTCCCGTAGCCGACTCATCGTGTACGATACCGTTGATTTTGCGCTTCACCGTGGGCGACACGGGGATCACCAGTCGGCCGTCTCTCACGGCGGGTGTCACATCCTTGTCAACCAAACCGTCCTTCTGGGCGGCGTGCAAGATAGTATATAAGGTACGCGAGATGCTGCCCTCCATCTTCGAGAGGTCGTGACGGATGCCGGCAAGCGTCATGGTGGCAGAGTCTTTGATTTTACCGAACTTGTCAAGGATGGAGTCTATGCGGCGGATGATGGCTGGGAATATCTGCACATCCTCCGTCAGTCGGTGAAGGGCAGGGTAGGGGTATTTCTTTTCACCGTTGGCTGTCTCCTCCGCTCCCCGTTCCAGATATTTCACGATGTCAGCAATGGTCTGTAACGAACGGCGCAAGTCCCACACCTCGTTCTCTTCCAGATGGGTGTTCTCCAACCGGATGCGTTTGATGCTCTCACGCACATCGAAGAAATACTGCATCGGGAAGTCGTCGTGCTCGTCCTGCAAACGGCGGAACTCGCGCACCTGCGATAGCCATTCGTTAACCACGTCTGCATCCGTGGAGAAGGTCATTTCGTCTACTTTCTCCTTGCCGAGTGTGCTCAGGCAACGTGCTTTTAGCAACTCGCGTATCTCGTCGAATCCTATCTTTTGTTCGAAGTTGTTCGGGTAAATCACGCTGCAAAGGTACGAATAAGTAGGCGAAATACCAAAAGTTTTATAAAAAGTTGCCAGAAAATTTGCTCAATTCGAGAAAAACCACTACCTTTGCACCCGCTTTCAAGACAACGAAGCACTGGAGAGATGGTAGAGTGGTCGATTACAGTAGTCTTGAAAACTACCGTACCGAGAGGTACCGGGGGTTCGAATCCCTCTCTCTCCGCTCAAATAACGAAAAAGGAAACCCAAGCGGTTTCCTTTTTTTGCTTGATAACCAGTACCTTATGAACATAACTTTCAGATAGTGAGCCTAATAAGGGGAAGGACATGATTAAAAATGCACCCTGCAATATAAGATGTTATAAGACATCATAAAGCAGAAATGTATTATAAGATGTATTAGACCCCCGAAACAAAAAGGTTTAACTATAATACATTTTAAGGTATGGTAACAAAAATGCCGCTTCTCGAGTACGTGTATAACAGGTACAAGAAAGCAACCTCCACGAAGGAGGCAGTAGTAGAACTTCGCATTACGTACGACCGTAGGCAGAAGTACATGACAACGAACATCTTCCTGTTGCCAAAGCATTGGCATCGTGGAAAGGTGATCAATCGCATTGATGCGATTCAGCTCAATGAGTTCCTTGACAAACTGCTAGTGGATGTCCGCAAGGTCATTCTCCAGATGCAAGAAGAGGGTACTATGGATATCTATGCAATCCCAGACCGTCTTCAGCGGCTTTGGTCTGGTGGTCTATCATTTTTGGAGTTTTGTGAGAAACGTGCTTGTGTCAGAAGTTACGGAAAGTCTGATGACAGTCAAGAACGTTATGATCGCTTTATGAAGTTCTTCAGGGGATGGGGAGGCATCAAAGCATGGGATGATGTCACCGAAGAGAAGATCATTGCCTTTGATGCCTATCTTGACAAAAGAAAGCTCAAGCCTTACTCGAAGTGGCAGAACTATCACCGATTCCTTAATTCTTTCATCATTGATGCCATTAATGAAGGGTTTCTCCGCCGGAACCCGTACAAATGGGTACGTATCGATAAGGAAAAATCAAAGGGCGGTATAGGCAAGTACCTCTCACCGGAAGAGTTTAACCAGGTTCGTGATGCCGAACTACCTACAGAGAGTCTTCAGCGAGTTAGAGATTTATTTGTATTCCAGACTTACACTTGTTTGTCTTATGTTGATTTGGCAGCATTTGATGCGACAAAAATCCAGACTGTCAAGAACATGAAGGTGTATGTAGGTAATCGTGGTAAGACAAAGGAACCGTTTACCATCCCTCTTCTTAAACCAGCCTTGGAGATCTTGAAGAAGTACAAGAACAAACTACCCATAATTAGTCTTGACAGTTATAATTTTTTCCTGAAGGCAGTTGCCCAACATGCCAAAGTGGATAAGTCGCTTAGTAGTCACTGGGCCAGACACACAGGAGCCACATTGCTGCTTAATCAGGGTGGGCTTGACATGAAGGTTGTGGCCAAGATATGTGGTCATTCCTCAACGAAGATTACTGAGCAAGTATATGCGAAGCTGTTGGATGAAACCGTGGTGGATGCCATGGTCGGATATGAGAAAAAGATGTAATCCCTACATTTATGGATAAAAGGATGATAGCGACTATAATAAAGGTAAGAGGTTTTAATATCCGAGAACCACCATAGAAATAGTCTTGTAATCTTGGAGATTGCAAAACGAAGCATTTTTGTCTAAAATTGTCTTGTTAGCGTTAATTCAAGACTTTTTAATTTACCAGAAGGTGTTTCTTACTTAAAACATCTTATTTTGCAGCAAAATAACGTAGTGTAACTTTTTAAAATGTCTGATTATGTTTGAACTTAGCGAATCTCAGATTGACAGAATCGCCCAAAAGACGGCATTGATTCTGTTTAGGAAGTTGAAGGACAAGGAAAATGACCCTATCCCAGAGACGTGTACTCTTACCGAGGCTGCAAAGATCCTTCACGTCAGTAAAGACCATATGCGCCGGATCAAAGACAGGTTCCCGCATGTAAAGGCTGGCGACTCTAAACAGGGACGAATTCTTTTCGTCCGTTCTGCCTTGTTGGAGGCCTATGCTAAATAAGATGTAATTATGGATGCAAGGACAGACAAAAAGTGGGCGGAAATACTTCAATTTGCCCGAGAACATGCCACGGGTGAGGGTATGCATAAGGGATATCGATGGCTTCAGGATGCTTTCGAAGAGTACTTCAATGATCATGAAGAGCGTGTTGAGAAAGGCACCATGTGGTCTTTCGGCGGTGCCTCCTTCAGCGATCATAACCGCACGGTGTTCGCTGCCCAGATAGCCCGCTCGCTCCGTTACAACGAGAATGGCTATGAAGGCCCTCGCCTCACCAACGAGCAGTTTGAGAAGTTGACGGATACACTCCAATATATCAAGGAACATCCAAAGAACGAACAACTTAAAATATAGAACTATGTTAAAGAAACAAAGACCCCCATAAAAAAGAATCCCCGGACTTCTAAGCCCGGGTATATCCTTTAAGCGGCAGGTGGAGTTCTGCTAAACTTTACGTTGGACGCGGCAAAGTTAAGCATTATTTTCCATTTCTGCAAGTTTTTGAGTGTTTTATTTTAATTTTT
>JAGCRH010000055.1 GCA_017964785.1 Prevotella sp. | reverse complement strand
GGCACTGGCCAGCAGCGCATTTGCACAGGTCTCTATGTCGTTCAGCGACGTTACCATCAAGGCAGGTGAGACTGCTGAGTTGGCTGTGACCTTTGAAAGTAGTGTAGTTCCTGCCGGCTGGCAGATGTACCTCTATCTGCCTACGGGCATCGAGATTGCCTATGACGAGGAGGAGGAAGAGTATCTCATTGAGAAGTCTGACACTCACGCCAAGAAGCACGCTATTGAGGTGACTAAGACCAGCGACGGTGCTATGATGCTTGTGATGAGCGGCGGTACCAAGACCTATGAGATGACTGCTAGCGACGGTGACCTCTGCACCATCACACTGCAGGCTGCCGATACATTCCAGGGTTCTGCCGAAGCCACTGTGAAGAAGATTGCCTTCGCAGACAAGGACGGTAAGCAGTACAATATGGAAGGTGATGCCACATTCACGATTACCGAAGAGAATGCAACTGGCATCAACAGCCTCAATGCTGAGGACAGCAATGAGCCCGCTTTCAATCTGGCTGGCCAGAAGGTTAGCAAGAACTACAAGGGCATCGTTGTCAAGAACGGCAAGAAGGCCATTGTGAAGTAAGTTATAGACACTTACAATGATAATTGGGTCCGGGCTTGAAAAAGTCCGGACCTTTTTTCCCAATGATCATAGAAGGATGAGAAGAATAGTATTATTGGCATTCTGCCTGATGGGCTTGTCGGCTGCCGCCGAGGAAAAGACTATTGATATCAGTGGCGACAACAACGACAAGAACTATGTGTCGTATAGCAAGTCAATCTCGTTGCCGGAAACGGATGTGGTCAACGTGATGATGGCACGTTACGTCTATTTCAGTTCCACCATCACGGGCAAAGGGATCCTGAACCTATATGCCGGCGGCGAACGCTGCTATCTGGGAACGACAGGCGGTAAGACGTGGCCCAACTGGACGAACTATACGGGCGACATCCATATCTATCCTTTCCAGGAGAATTCTACCGATGCAGGTTTCTATGGGGTGGTCCTTGCCTTTGGCGGCAAGGCTTCTTCACCCGAGAGTACCTATGAGGACTTCGCAGGGGGTAAGGTGAACCCGTCGATGGCGAATAACCGTGTGATCCTGCATGAGGGTGCCACTATCTGCGGTGAGTCGAACACGGCCGGCTCCGGTTACCGGATCGGGGAACTGCAGACGGAGGCCGGTTCCATGTTGCAGGGTTATATGAAGAAGGGCCGTTCAGCCTATTATCTCTTGGGAGGTCTGAATACCGATGCCACCTTGGCGGGTACCATCGCCCCGTCAGGCTATGACAACAATACGCTGCTGAGCATCCTTAAAGAAGGTACGGGTACCTATACCATTACAGGCAACGAGAACTACCTGAGCGGCGGGCTCCGCATCCTGGATGGAAAGGTATTAGTGATGAACGACCGTGCCGAGGCAGAGGCCGGGAAGTTGTCCGGTGCCATCGGTGCCAAGCCTGATGCTAACGACGCCATTGTACATGTCTTTGAGAAGGGCATCCTTGGCGGTACAGGCAGTATCGGCGGTACGGTGAACAATTACGGCACCATCCAGCCGGGTGCCAATGAGGCAGGTCTGCTGACGCTGAAGAACTATGCGGCAGACAAGGAGGCTCACCTCATTGTCCGTCCGGCCTCTACGCTGCGCTTCCGGATCGGTGCACAGTATGACCAGTTGGCTGTGGATGGTGATGTGAAGTACTATCCGATCACCCAGGACTTCGACGAGAGCGATCGGATGCCTGTCATTCAGGTGGCACTCGATGAAAATGCCGATGTCAAGATAGGCGACGAGTTCAAGGTGCTGAAGGCTAAGCGCAAGTCATCCCTCAAAGGCGACTGGCATTTCGATATCAGGGCCGACCAATACACTTGGGAGATCGTGGAGCGTGAGGAGAACGACGGTGTCGTCTTCGTGCTGCGGTTGGTGTCGTATGAGAAGATGGACACACCGGATAATCCAGATAATCCGGATAATCCGGAGAGCACCATTGGTGCCCTCTATGACGACGGCATTGACGACAAGACGGACAAGACGACGCTGCGGGACTATGCCGCCCAGAACGGTAAGTATATCGGAACGGCCATCTCCATGTGGAAGAACGACCTCAACAATGCCAGTCTCGGTGAGACGAAGGAGGTCGGGTCTCAGTTCAATATGCTGGTGGCCGAGAACGAGATGAAATGGGATGCCTTGGAGCCGTCGCGTAACAGTTTCAGTTATGGCAGTGCCGACGACCTCGTCAGGTTTGCACAGAACCATGACATGCGACTGCGCGGCCACTGTCTGGCTTGGCATTCCCAGTTGCCTACCTGGGTGAGCAGTGACGGTAAGAAAAACGACAAGAACTGGACCCGTGAGGAGGCCCTGCAGATCCTGAAGAACCATATCGAAAAGGTGGTGAAGCACTATAAGGGCAAGGTGGCCGAGTGGGATGTCGTGAACGAATGCTTGGACGACGACCAGTCGGTTGTCCGTTCCAATACGGAGGGCTATACCCTGCGGAAGAACAGTGTGTGGACACTGGCTGTCGGCGAGGACTTCATCGACTCCGCCTTCGTCTGGGCCCATCGGGCTGATCCGGATGCCGTGCTCTATCTGAATGACTATGGCGTGGAATTCAGCAACAAGGCCAAGACCGCTGCCTTCTACAATCTCGCCATGCGCCTGAAGAAGAAGGGCATCCCCATCGACGGCGTAGGCTTGCAGTGCCATTTCTCCATCGGCGATGTGGACAGTGTGAAGTTGGACAATACCATCCGTCGCTTTGCCGAGGCAGGCCTGAAGTGCATCATCACCGAACTGGATATGGGCATCCCCTCCAACACGACGAAGAACAAGGAGGCACAGGCCCGTGACTACCGTGTCATCACGGATATTGTCCTGAACAACGACAATTGTCCTAATATGGTGATCTGGGGCCTGAAGGATAATAACAGTTGGCGTGAGTCATCCTATCCGCTGCTCTACACCTCGGGCATCGGCAAGAAGACGGCCTGGTATGCCGTGCGCTCCGCCCTGCGCCATCGTACGCTGGTTCCTACAGGCATCCATTCCTCCGTCTGGGAGGATGCAGGTGCTCAGGATACCATCCTTTATGACCTCTTGGGCCGTCGCATGCATGGCAAAGTGAGCCCCGGCTTGTATATCTCCAAAGAAGGGAGAAAGGTTATCGTCCGATAACCTGCCCTTATTCGACAATAACCCTGCCTTATTGCGCAATAAGGCAGGGTTATTGATTGATAGGGTTTAGCGCTTGATAAACTTACAGGTAGCCTTGTGGCCCTGGCGGTCGGTGACGGTGGCAATGTAGAGGCCTGCAGGCAGTGGATCTGTCGGCACCTCGGCATAGCCGCCGGTTAACTCGACCGGCAGGGACATCACGCTTTGTCCGGCGAGGTTGGTCAGCCTGACCTGCAGCGCGTCTGCCGACATGCTGCGGATGGTCAGACAGCCCTCAGCATAGCGCACGCTGATTTGCTCCGTGGCATCGGCCATGATGTCGTGGATGCCAGCCTGTTGCGGCTGCTCAACAGCCGTTGCGTAACTCGACAGGATGTTGGGCTTGGCGATGGTGGGGATGTTCATGGCGAAGACATCGGCGTTCCCGTCCGGATAGCGGCCTACGCTTTCATTACCCTGATGCAGGGTATAGGTGATCTGGTCGCACCACGACTCATCGGCAGCGGTCAGTATCACGTCACCGCCGTCGGCATCCAACTTGAAGTCGGCATGCAACTGTGAGACGGGGTCGAGTTTGTCGCACCAGACGACGAGGTAGCCGTGCGCGGGTATGGTGGTCTCTGCCTGCGTGTCGCCTTTGCTGATCTGGTATTTCTTGGGTTTGGCCAGATTGTCGCTCAGGTACATGCCTTCCACGTTGACGGGACTTGCGGTGGTGTTGTAGAGTTCCACCCAGTCGTTATGCTTCCAGTAGTCGTTGGCAAAGATGCTGTTGGCGGCACTGACCTCGTTGATGCGTACGGGGTTGATGCCCTGTGCGGCCTTCTCCTTGTCGGTGAGCGGGGTGAAGCAGGCTACAAGCGACAAGGCATTGTCTGCTGGCAGGTCTATCACGCTCTCTGAGGAAAAGAATTCCTCGCGACTCGAACTTACCGAGGTGAAGAGTTCTGCCGCCCAGTACTGGTCGCCGGAAGCGTATTTGTTGTTGTGGATCTCGACGGCAATGACGTTGCTGCCGCTCTTGAACAGCGACGACGAGAGTTCAAGGGTGCCCGTCAGGGGGGTGGCATCAGCGTAACTGGAAGAGAAACTGTCGAAACGGATCTCACCGCTGGGCATGTTGAAGCGTCCGGCCTCCTTGCCGTTGACATAGACCACGAAGCCGTCGTCCACCTGGTAGTTCAACAGGAACGCATCACTGCGTGTGGGGGTGGATTTGAGACTGATGGTCTTACGGAAATAGGTGGTGGGATTCTTCCGGTCGGGGTCGTCGCCGTAACTCACGGTGGTCTTCACGCCGGTCATCTTATAGCCTAAGGGGGCGGGACCTGACGACCAACCACTGTCGTTGAAGTCGTTGGCGGTCCAGTTCGAGGGGGCCGCCCCTTGGTCGTAGTATTTCCAGGTGTCGTTGATCTTGATGAGTTGGGTGGAGGCACTGATGCCTTTCTTCCAACCGGTGAAGGTATAGCCCACGGGTGCCTTCGCCTCTAAGGTCACAGGGGCGAAGAGTTGTCCGTTGAAGGCGGCATACGGCACGTTCAGGCCGTTGATATAGAGGTTAGCGCCTTCCGTGTCGGTGGTGATTTTTACATTCTGTTTCTTCGCGTTGGAGAGTTTCATCGGCTGGTACTGCTGCAGTTGCCCCATCTTCGTGCCTAACCAGCCCTGCAATTTGTCCTTGATGTTGTTGGCGGCCCTGTCGGGTACATAGCCGTCCAACTGCGACATGGGACTCATGGTATCGGCGAGTTCGTCGACGATGGCAGTGGCACGCTCGCGCTCAAAGACGCTGCCAGCGACAATACAGAAGGTGTCGATGAACTTCTTGCGGAACTCGTCGTGCTTCAGAAGGTTCAGGAAGAGCACCACCATGTCCACCTTATTGCTGTTTTCCTGACCGTATGTGTTAATCGAAGAGATAGTACGACCTCGGTAGTTGAAAGCAAAGTCGAGGTCGAAGCAGACAAAGCGGAAGCGCCCGTCGTTGCGACTGCGGTAACCCTTGGCGTTGTTCTCCGGCCAGTCGTCGTTGCCAATATAGATCTCCACAGCCATATAGTTGATGAATTCATCGATGTCGAGCAGGCTCTTCACTTCATCGTAGACACCTTGCTGATTGATGTTCTTGCTGATGTCGCAGAGGTGGCGGTAGGCCACGTTGTCACCGTTCTTGAATGTTTTGTTCTCGAAGGCATCCAGTTCATCGTCATCATACCCCCAGTTGGCATAAGCGAACTTGTCGTTGTTGGGCTCGCGGAGGTTCAATATGCCTTTGAACTTGCCGTTGACGAACTCAGCCACCTGGGCCGTACTTTGTACGTCAAGGTCAATGCCGGAGCGCTGGATGATGGTGGTCAGGGCGGGATCGGTGAAGCGGGCGTGATAGTTCCAGGCATCATTGCCGCCATTGCGTATCAGCAATACTTTGCTGCGGATGTAGGGCTTCTGGGGGAAGAAGGGATAGTCGAGGTGGTTCAGCCCGTCGAACACCTTGTTGGACTTCAGTTTCATCGAACGGGGAGAGGAGGAGCGGGTCCATCCGCCGGAGATGCTCACATTCACGTCCTGGTTGAGGAGCATGCCCTCCGTGGGACTGATGTAACTGAAGTTTACTGGGCGGTCCCAGTCCATGTTGTAGTTACGTGGTTGGTTCTGCCCATTACCAGTCTTGCCGTTGGTGCCGTCGCCGTTACAGTCGATACCAATCTTGGGGTCGGAGAAATACATCTGATTACCCACGATGCTCACGATAGGGATGGTATATTTGGTGTCGGTCTTGATGTAACTACGTGTCACGGGCGGACTGGGTAGGTAACCGTCCTGGAAAAGACGGAACACGAAGTTGGTGGTTTTGCTCACTTCGAACTGCCCGCCAGTAGAAGGATAACTGTTCTTAGTGGGCATACTTCCGTCGGTGGTGTAGTGCAGGGAGGCACCTTTGGGAATCTGGACCTTAATTTTAATCGAGTTACTGAACAACTGGCTGCCCTGATCCACCACGGGTGCCGGCAACCGTTTGTCGGCGAACGTGGCAGTTGCATTGGTGGCTTCAGGGGTGGCCTGGGCCGTCCATCCCCATTCGTCGCCGCCGTCGGTCTTGCGGGCCCAGGCCGTACGGCTTAGGGCCTGCGGGTAGGTCATGCTCGTGATGAGTTCTCCCTTGCTGTCGCTCAGACAGATTGTTCCGCCGTCGCAGTCAAGTTTGAAGGGCGCCTGGTTGCTCTTGATGTCGTTGGAACCGAGCCACACGACTTTAAATCCCTTGGCGGGCACTGATCCCATATCGCTCGGCATCTGCCACTTCGTGGGGTTCTGGGCATCGTTGCTCAGGTACATGCCACCCAGATTCACGGCCTCGTCGCCAGGGTTATACAGTTCTATCCAACAGTCGAAGTTGATGGCGGGACTCATCACCTCGCCGGCATTCGAGGCCATCAATTCGTTGATGACCAAAATAGCAGATAGTAAACTAGTCCACATCGTTTTGTTGTTGTATTGGTGATTTGGCTTATTATTTCATCAGAATCTTTTTACCGTTCTTGATGTATATGCCGGTTTTCGTTGGGCGATTGATTTCGTGACCTTGGAGGTCATAGAGTCTGTTGTCATCAATCTCATGGAGGGTTGAGTGGATGCCTGTAGGTAAATAACTGTTGACGGTCAGGATCAGTTGGCCGACAATGCAGTCGCTCCACCCTGTGGGAGCCGAATAGATGGCAATCACATAGTCGCCCTGCTCGGCAACGTCGAACTCAAAGGTCTGCTGTTGCGGAGAGGCGAAGTTGTTCGAAGCCACATTGCCGATGTTGATGTTCGGCGTGTATGTCTGGCTAGCGATGGTCGTGCTGCCTGTGCGCTTCTCGATGCCCAGTTCTACGGCACCAAAATTCGACATGTTCCAATTGCAAATCTTGTATTTCAGTGTATAGTGGCCAGGGGCCAGGCTGAGCGTGGTACCGCCGTCGCTGAGGCCGTACTTGGCCCAGCCCTGGTGGGCATTTCCATTGATATTACGGAAATAGAGGCCGTAGTTGAATCCTCTGGACGATCCTGTGAACTGCAGGACGCGGCAGCCAGAAGTATAGCCGCTGCTGTAGCCTGTGCGACGCTCGCTGCTGTCGTAGGTGGTCCATCCGGCAGGTAGGGCGTTGGCTTCCTTAAAGTCAGTCGAGAGGGTGAGCGATGATGTGGGGGCCTGTAGTGTCACCTCGACGGTAGCCGTGCTCGTCTCGCCGTCGTTATCGGTGGCTACGGCTTTCAAGGTGTGCTTGCCGGTGGTGGTTGTCGTCAGCGTGGTTTTGTAGGGCTTGGTCGTACAGGTAGCGAGCAGTGTCGTACCGTCGTAGAACTCGACCTTCTCTACTGTGCCGTTCGGGTCGTCTGCCGTGGCGGTGATGGTGATGTCAGGGGACACCACGTCGTCCTTAGGGGCAAAACAGATGTGTTTACTGCCTGTGGCAGGCGAGGTGATCTTCACATTCGGCGTGGTCTTGTTCAACGAATATTTCTTGCAAAAGTTCCAGATTTCCTTACCGGTATACACTTGGGGCTCCTTGCAGATCCAGTGACCTTTGTCCTGCAGTTCTATGAGCCGTACTTCGACACCATCGTTTCCGGGACCCCAGATGTGCAATTTGGCGCCCCAGAAGCCATTGTAATTGCTAATGACCCTATCGGTAGTGGAACAGCCGTTGTGCTTAATCCACGGGTTGAGTGCGGGCTGCACATTACTGAAGTTGTCGGCCGTTCCCTGAATATGCAACAGGGGAATCGGGCGTAAGCCGGTTTTGGGTGTCACGGTTGACGGACCACTGCAGGAAACAAATGCAGCAACGACATCTGACAACTTGTTGATAGCATTGTATGTGAGCATGCCACCCATGGAGAAGCCGCCCAGATAGACACGGTTGAGATCAATGTTATGGTCCGTGGACATCTTCTCGATAATGGCCTTAATGAAATTGATGTCACGGTCGCCGCCGGTATCCCATGCCCTGTCAATACCGTTGGGGAAGACGCAGATGAACTTGGCGGTGTCGCACACGGCCTCCATGCTCACATTGTCGTTCTTGAACTCGTTGTTCTGCATCCAGCCGGCATCCTGGTTGTAGCCGTGACAAAAGATAAGCAACGGACGATTCTCGCCTAAGTTCTTAGGTACAATGACATTATACGAGCGGGTGGTACCGTTGACGGTGATATTGTCTGCCTTCATCGGCAGCAATCCTGCGAGAAGCAGGAGAAGGAGTGAAAGGGTGTACTGTTTCATATTCTTCGATTGTTATTTTACTATATACTTTTTACCGTTCTGGATATACAGGCCTGGTTTCAAGGCCTTGATGGACATCTGACGGCCCTGTAGGTCAAAGACCGTGACAGACGCATCACTTTCTGTGGTGATGGTCTTGATACCCGTTGAGAGGGTCAGTGGGATAAAGGCTGCTTGTGAGGAGAGTGTCGCATAGACATTGAATGGACTGAGTGTTGTCGGTGTGTCGATGCGGCGGAGTCCCCACTGGCCGTCCTGTTGTGCCAACAAGTAGTCGCCGACATAGAGGACAATCGGTGTGTAGGTTCCCCGGAACGTGTCCGTCAAGGGGGTGTTGAGATAGCCTACCTCACCTTGGCCGGTGAACACCGTCTCGCCCTGGGCTTCGATGAGTACGGGCGTATGGGCAGGGATGGAAGACACTTGTTCCAGACTGAGGTCATCGCCGATGACATAGGCCTTGACACCGTCGGGGATGACGGCGTTGAAGGGTAAGATGAGTAACTGGTAACCTTCCACTGTGGTGGTAAAGGAGATGTCTTCGGCCTGGAAGGACCGGGCCGGACGGAAAGCACCGCCATCAGCGAAGAGTTCCAGTTGGTGACACAGATCGGTATGGATGAGGTTAGCCCCTCCTACAGAACTGCTTTCCGGCAACCACACCACACGGTTGGTGCCTTGGAGCCACGGGAAGATCGACGGACATCCCGCACAGGCCGACAGGTCGAGACTCGTGCAGGACGCATCGTTGATATATTCCTGTATATAACTGTCATCGGCCACATAGTTGCCGCTCAGTTTGGCAGCATAGAGGGCACTGGTGCCTGTAGAGAGGTAGACATCACCAAAGGTAATGGTCAGGTGGGAATAGGCGTTGTCGCAGGTCAGCGAGAGGAGTCCCTGGCAACCGTCTGTCAGTGTCTGCGGAGAGAGGTCGAACACCAGGTTGAAATTCTCGGCACGACTCAGGTCCATCCGTCCGTAATCGTGTGAGGATTTCTCGCCCTTGGCATTGACATAGGTGAGTGTCGTGGCACCTGCCGTGAGATTGCCGGAAGAGGTGACTTTCTTGATCTGCATGACCAGTTGACTGTAGCGGTTGTCCAGTTGCACGTAGCCGCTGTTCAGATTGGTGCGGCTGGATATCAACGGGTTGGATGAATCGAAGGTCTTGCTCTTGCCGCTGAGTTTATACCCCGTACCGAAGCCAGACTTCGTGGCCACCATGTCGTCGAGGCGGTCGAAACGGGTCGTGCTGCCCTTCATATTCGAGGGCTGACGGTCCCGGCTCTTAATGAACATAACGGTGCTGACACTCTGTGCCGGGATCGTGGCTACGGGCCGACAGGTCTCGTCATCAGGTGTCAGGGTTGTGGCCTTCATGTTACTCGTCTTTGTCGTGCTGTAGATCTTTCCACCTTGGGTATAGAAAGGCAAGTCTAGCGTTACGGCTGCAGCCTCATCACTGGCGTTGGCCACCACGGCCACCACGGTGTCGCCAGTCTCTGAGAGATAGGCTGAGCCTTCGAGTGGTGAGGTGCCGAAGTCGATGTCGATGCGTGTCATCCCCGTGACATACTTTGCAAAGTGGGCCATGATATAGCCGCGCTTCGTCACCGTGCCACTGTTGCCTGCGCCCCGCTGGCCGTCGCCCAGCATACCGTAGTAGCGCTTGGCGGCATAGTGGATCCAGGCGTTGAAGTCGCCCACCATACAGACATTGATGGCACGGAAGAAGTTGAAGAAGTCTTTCGAGAAATCGAAGTTACGGGTGTTGTTCTCGGCCTCGTTCCAGTTGATGAGATACTCCGTCATCCAGATCTCCTTGCCTTTCTTGGCCAAGTTCTTGTAGGCCGACTGGATGCCGCCGTACTGGTGTCCGCCATAGATGTCGAAGCCGGGCAACACATCGGTCTTGTTCAGGGCATTCACGTAGTTGTCGTTCACGGAGAGGGTCTCGGGTGCCATCACCTTACAACTGATGGTCGGGCCGTAGGTCTTCACAAACTCAGCCATCTCACTGGCCGTCCACAGACAACCGGCATAGGTGGCTGCCCAGTCAGGCTCGTTCTGGATCGAGATAGCATCAAGTTCCACGCCGTTTGTGCGCAGGTATTGCACATAGTCCTCCAGGTACTGGGCATAGTCGGGCCAGTTAGCGCGTTTCAGGTGTCCTTCCTTGCCGTCGCTGGTCTTGGCGTTGCTCGAGTTGTTGGTCTTCCACTCGGCGGGCTGTCCCCATGGCGAGGCGAAGACGATGAGACCCATCTGCTTGGCGGTCTTGGCGGTGGCGAGCGACTGGCTCCAGGCATTCTTGCCGATGGGGATGTAGAGGCGCATGATGTTGCAGCCTACGGTGCTTTCCTTGCCCCACACCTTCTTGATGTCGGCAGTCGACATATGGTTATACTGGAACTGGGGCGAACAGACGAAGCCGCCGAAGCCCGTGATGCGCTGATGCGTCTTTGTGGCATCGAATCTCACGGTGGGCTGCGCCACCGACTGTGTAAAGGTAAGGGCCATCACCAGGCCCAACAGATAACATACGTTGTGCTTCATTGTTTTTATCTTTTTGAATTTTGCCACAAAGGTAGATATAATAATTGAGATATGCAAATAATATCATGTAAAATGGGCTGGAGGTGTGTTTACCCCCAGCCCCGTGAACGGTTTTACCCTTTTTTGCGAATCTACAAGTTTAAATCTTGTCGAGGGCCTGTGCAAGGTCGTCGATGATGTCGTCGATGTGCTCCGTGCCGATGCTGAGGCGGACGGTCGACGGTGTGATGTGCTGCTCGGCGAGTTCCTCAGGCGAGAGTTGTGAGTGCGTGGTGGTGTAGGGATGGATCACCAGACTCTTCACGTCGGCCACGTTGGCGAGAAGTGAGAAGATCTGCAGGGCATCGATGAACTTCCAGGCCTCTTCCTGTCCGCCCTTGATCTCGAAGGTGAAGATAGAGGCACCACCGTTGGGGAAGTATTTCTGGTAGAGTTTGTGGTCGTGGTGACTTTCGAGGGCAGGATGGTTCACCTTGGCCACCTTCGGATGCTTGGCAAGGAAATCAACCACCTTCAGGGCATTCTCCACATGACGCTCCACACGCAGACTCAGCGTCTCGACACCCTGCAAGAGGATGAAGGCGTTGAAGGGTGAGATGGCTGCACCAGTATCACGCAGGATGACGGCACGGATGCGGGTGACGTAAGCGGCAGCGCCTACGGCGTCGGCAAACACGATGCCATGATACGAGGGATCGGGCTTGGAGAGGGTGGGGAACTTGTCGTTCTGCTTCCAGTTGAACTTACCACCATCGACAATGACACCACCCAGACTTGAACCGTGTCCGCCGAGGAACTTCGTAGCAGAGTGTACCACGATGTCGGCACCGTGCTCCAACGGACGGATGAGATACGGTGTGCCGAAGGTATTGTCGACGATGAAGGGGATGCCGTGCTTGTGGGCGACGGCAGCCACACCTTCAAGGTCGAGCACATCGGAATTGGGGTTGCCGAAGGTCTCGGCATATACAACTTTTGTGTTGGGTTGGATGGCGGCTTCGAGGGCTTCGAGGTTGTTCACATTAATAATGGTGTTGCTGATGCCCTGTGTAGCCAGTGTGTGGGTGATGAGGTTGTAAGAGCCGCCATAAAGGTTGTCGGCAGCCACGATATGATCGCCATTCTGCACGATATTCTGCAGGGCGTAGGTGATGGCGGCGGCACCAGAGGCCACAGCCAGACCGGCTACGCCACCTTCGAGGGCAGCGACGCGATCCTCGAACACACCTTGTGTGGAGTTGGTCAGACGACCGTAGATATTACCGGCATCGCGGAGACCGAAACGGTCGGCAGCGTGCTGTGAGTTGTGGAACACATACGACGTGGTCTGGTAGATGGGCACGGCGCGGGCGTCGGTTGCGGGGTCAGCCTGTTCTTGGCCTACATGGAGTTGCAATGTCTCAAACTTGTAATTCTTTGTACTCATAATCTTATCCTTTCTTTTAATTTGTTTATTAATGATTTCTGGGTGCAAAGGTACGGAGTTTGGAATTATTAACCAAATTTCTCTTTAAATTCAGAAGATACTCCTAAAACATAAAATATCAAAAGCAGAATATTCCAAAACAGGCTTCAAACAGCCCACCAAACAGAATAAAACACCAAAAAGGGGGCTTTTTTGCGTTTTTTTCGTACCTTTGCAGCGTGATTTCATAGACGATGGCAATAGAAGATCAAATTTTCAGACGTGCTGAGTTGTTGCTTGGCGAGGAGGCGATGGAACGGATTGCCCAGAGGCGGGTGATAATCTTTGGTGTGGGCGGTGTAGGGTCGTGGTGTGCTGAAAGTCTCGTGCGTTCAGGCATCCGACAGTTGACGATTGTGGACTCTGACCGTGTGTGCATCACCAACATCAACCGTCAGTTGATGGCGACGACTAAGACCGTCGGACAGGCAAAGGTGGAGGCACTGAAAGAACGCCTGCTCACCATCAACCCCTCGGCGGAAATCACTGCCCTGCAACAGATATTCAATGAAGAGACAGCAGAGAATTTCAGCCTCAATACCTACGACTACATCGTCGATGCCATCGATTCATTAAAGGATAAAGCCTTGCTCATCCTGATGGCGACACAACTCCCCGCCTCCAAACTCTTCTCCTCCATGGGTGCCGCCTTGAAACTCGACCCCACCCGCATCAAAGTGACGGAGTTCTGGAAGGTCCAAGGCGACCCGCTGGCCCGTGCATTAAGAAAGAAGTTTAAGCACTATGGACGGTTCCCAGAACAGAAGTTCCAGGTGGTTTATAGTGATGAACTGCTTGACAATCGCGGTTGTCCTGCTGATGAAGGCGAGGAACCTTCTCAGTTTAACAAACCGCAGACAAACGGTACCCTTGCCCACATTACTGCTATCTTTGGCTTTATGTTGGCGGGATTGGTCATTCAGGACGCCACGAAAGCCTAATCTTCTTTGACGATCGGATAAAGTTCGATAAACTCGCCCTGATGGTTTTGACCATCATTGATGAGTTCGGCAAACTTCTGACCTACGGTCTCGATGTCGTGGAAGCCTGGGAGGGCCATATTGCCATTCAGGTCGGTGGTGGTGGGTCCAGGATGGACGGAGAAGATTTCCACAGGGGTATTACTCTGCTGGAATTCAATCGCCATCACACCCATCATCGCGTTTTGGGCGGCCTTGCTGGCGACGTAGGCTAATGGATGCCAGTAAGGACTGATCTCTGAGGGTACGGTGACATTGGCGATACGACCCTGATTCTTGGCAATCAGAGGAATCAGTGCCTTAGTGAGTGCAAAGGTGCCTATGAAGTTCACGTCAAGCGTCTCGCGGATGACACTGACATCCGTGTGTTCACTATCCACGCTCATGTCGCCAGGAATACCGGCATTGTTGACGAGCAATGTCAGTTCTGGGTATTTCTCGTTGATTTCCTTGGCAACTTTGTCGATACCATCGAGATCTTTCAACTCGATATTCACCCAACCGAGCACCTCGATGCCCTGAGCCTTCAACTCATTGATGGCTTTTGTGGCGCGCTGCTCATCGCGTGCACCAATAATCACTTGCCAGCCGCTGAGGCCGAGATGCTTTGCAATTCCGAAGCCGATGCCTTTATTGGCACCAGTTACTAATACTGTCTTTTTTCCCATTTTATGTCTTGTTAGTTTTTGATTTATTCTTTATGCCACTTCTGCAACTACTTCTATCTCTACCAATGCACCCTTTGGCAAGGTCTTGACGGCCACGGCAGAACGTGCGGGATATGGTTCTGAGAAGAACTCCGCATAGACGGCATTCATGTCGGCAAAATCGTTCATATCAGCCATGAACACCGTAGTCTTTACTACATTGCCCATCGTCAGACCGGCTTCTTCTAGAATAGCATTCACGTTGGTCAGCGACTGACGAGTCTGTTCCTTGATACCTCCTTCTACAAAACTGCCAGTGGTGGGGTCGATGGGAATCTGACCAGAGGCATATATGAGATTTCCCACTTGGATGGCCTGACTATACGGGCCAATTGCAGCAGGTGCTTTTGTTGTACTGATTGCTTTCATAAACCTAATCACTTTAATACGGTTGCAAAGGTACAACTTTCTCAGCAGAATTCGTACACAGACGTGAGAAAATGCGATAAATATACCATACTCATGGTACGACCTTACTCAACAATTCGCACAAATATCCTCTAACACCAGTGCTGCCAGCATGAGAAGAGGGAAGTTGGGTGACTCTCTGGAAGGTTTTGCCCACTGGGCATAATCATGCCCTGGATTCAGGACAGACCATTTTGGAATTGTAGTCATATGCCTGGGATTTCAGGCAGACTTATGCACACCATGCATAAATATGCCCCAGGTTTGAGACAGACTTATGCACCCTGTGTAATGATATGCCCTAGATTCAGGACTGACTTTTATAGATCAGAAGCGATATGTTTGAGATTTCAGACAGACTTCTCCAATTTTAGAGCGTGATGACACAAAACTCACTCATACCATTGTAACAAATACTCATATTGAGTTACTTCCTCAGGACTTCACGCTCAAAGAAGTCGAGGAAGAAGGGCCAGTTGGGGCCTGCTTCGTGACCTCCGTGGTGCTGACGATAAGTGAGGCGGCCTTCCATTAGACCGTTGTCCATACCAGGGAAGAGATCTGTGCCTACACCTTTATAGCCAAGCAGTTCATAGACAGGCGATGCCTTCGAGGCTGAGATGAACGAACCCACCACATCCTGCCATTTGTCGCCGTTCCAACTGCCCGTGGAGATGAAGCAGGCGCGTGGAGCGCAAAGGGCGATCAACTCATGTTGGTCAACAGGCAGGTCGTTTTCTGTCATCGGATCTGTTCCGTATTTGATCAGGTTACCACATACCCAGTGGTATTCCTCATGTGAGACGATGTTGCCGATGCTCTCACCGCAGTCACGACGCCATCCTGCTGCGCCAGCCTTGCCTGATGAGGCGATGAATCCTGCAGCGACACGTTCATCAAATGCCATCGCCACGAGTGAGGCTTTGCCATAGCGTGAAACTCCCTCAATGGCACACTTTTTGGCATCGAAGGTCTTGTCTGTCTCCAAGTAGTCTATCAGACGTGAGAGTCCCCAGCCCCAGGCACGGAGCGAACCCCAGTCGGTTGGCTGACGGTGCTCACCCTTATTGCAGAGTCCGATGATGCCGTTGGTCAGACCTGAGCCGGAATCGGCCTGGATGGAAGAGGGGTTGATGGTGGCAGCAGCCCACCCACGTTCGATGACCATCTGCTTCCACGATACGCCTCCGCCAAAGGTGCGGAGAGGATCACCGCCTCCAAATCCGAATTCTATGATGACGGGCAGGTTTTGTTTGCCGTCTGGATAGACCACGTTGGCCTGTATCTCCACCTTGATGGAAGGATAACTGGCGTTATCGACCACGCCTTTCAGATAACGGATGACTACGGGCGTTCCCGCAAGATCCCTCTTCTCCTCATTGGTGACTTCCCACTTTACACTGGGCACATTATCAGGAATACGGCCATATACATGATCCTCAAACAGGCGTATGATTTCCGGACGGCGCACCTTATACCACATCTTGGCGTTGGTGACCTTCTTACCGTTCTCAGTAACCAGCGGATCAGGATAGAAGGGGTAGGGATTGGCTGTCAATTCATCATAGTTGGGATGTTTGCTTTCGTCCTGACTGTTGGGCTGACGACCTTCACGGGGTTGGCCGACTCCTACTTTAGCCAGCATGTCGGCATAGTCGGCTGCCGCTATCTTGCGAAGGCTGTCCTGATTGGCGCGGTTCCCGCCTCCGAACATTGAGAACTGTGCATTTGCTGTCAACGAAATGCAAACAAAAAGAACGGAGATGACACTTATCTTCTTCATAAACAATTAGATATAGAATTCTGAGGAATCCACCAGTCCGGCTCGCAAGGCGTATTTGATAACTTCGTGCGCTGTGTTGATACCCAGTTTGCGGAAGATGTTCTTGCGGTGGGTGGTGATGGTGTGGACACTCGAAAACCGCTCGTTGGCAATCTCCTTTGTCGTCTTGCCCTGGGCGATGGCCCGCACAATCTCCGTCTCCGTCCCCGTCAAGATACTGGGATGTTCTTCGTCCTCCTGCTGTTGGCTGATGATGACCTCTAATGCCCGTTGACTGATATGACGGTTGTGACGGTTGACGGCATCGAGGGCATCGCGGATATCCTTCAACGGCCCATCCTTAAACACGATACTGAACTGATGGGACGAATAGACCACACGCCGCAGGAACTGGGGGGTCAGTTCGTCGCTGATGAGGATCCACTCCGACAGGCTGAAACGCTCTGCGACAATCAGGAGTTGGTCTTCGTCGGCAAAGTCGAACAATGTGTAGTCGAGCAACACGACCGCATTCTCGTGCTCCTTCAACAATTGTACGAGTCCCGCCTTGTCGGTAGCCCGAAGGATGTCGTTTTCCCTCTTCTGGTGTATCAGGTTTTCCAGCGCAAACCTCGTTATTTCTTGGTTGTCTGCTAAGATATACTTTCTCATACGCTTATCCTTTTGGGTGCAAAGGTACGAACTTTTGGGGATATTTCCCAAATTTCTTGTGTATTTCAGAAAAAATAACTATATTTGCAGCGGTGAAAGAGGAACTTTCCAATTCGGCTCCACTAAGAGCCCTCAAACAGAATTATTATCCAAATTATGGCATATTCATTAGATGAAACCGACTTGCAGATACTCAAAACACTGCAAAAAAACGCGAAACTGACCACCAAGGAGTTGGCTGATGCCGTGCATCTGACTCCAACACCCGTCTTTGAACGTCAGAAACGCCTCGAACGACTGGGTTATATCAAGAAGTATGTAGCCGTCCTCGACCCGGAGAAGTTGAATCTGGGCTTGCAGGTATATTGTAAGGTGAAACTGAAGCAGATCAACCATGAGATAGCCGATGCTTTTGTGCGTCGCATCCAGCGCATCCCGGAAGTGACGGAATGCTACAACACCTCTGGCGCGTATGATTATCTACTAAAGGTACGCGCACGGGATATGAAACAATATCAGGAGTTTGTACTCAACAAACTCGGCGAGATCGAGAGCCTCGCCTCCATTGAGAGTACCTTTGTGATGAGTGAGGTAAAGCAGTCATCGGCTGTGCCGCTTGGTTAGTCTTCAGCACCAACACAAATTCTCATCACGATACACCATGCAGAATGGTTTCGAGCATCAGCACCTGAATCTCTGTACACCATCAACAAGCGTCACACCGCGCACCACTTCATCCTCGAGTACTTTCAGATGAAGACCTTCCAAGGTCAGACGTTCGACCTCCGCACCCACGAGATTGTCGATAAGTTCACCTCGCTGACCTTCCCCAACATCGCCTACCGTGTAGAATTTTAAATTATTGAAGGAATCTTGCAACTATTCATGTCTTTTTGACGTCAAACAGACAAACATTAATCAAAAACAACAATGAAGAAAGTATTGAAAATTGCGCTGTTGAGCATCTTGGGACTGGTCATTTTATTTGGCGTGTTGATGTGGATGGAGTTTGGTCCGCTGGTGAAGGGAGCGAACTCATGTGTGAAACTCGATGACGGACTGTACTATATGGAGTACAAGGGTGACGACGGCTTTGACGGACTGATGGCGAAGGGCGGATTTGAATCTGCCGATCAGTTGGCTGGCTATGCCATCGAGTTCCTATCGAAGGGACATTACAAGCCCGAGGTGAAAACCAAGAAGGACGGTTTCGGATGCTCGGCCCTCACGGTGAGCACACCCGATGGCGGCGTGCTGATGGGACGCAACTTCGACTTCCCGTCGGCCATCGGCTTGATCATGCATTGCATTCCTGATAAGGGCTACGAAACGATCACCACCTTCAACGTGGAGTTCTACGGATTCGGCGAGGACTTCAAACCAGAGGGATTCAAGAATCAATATTTGTGCTTGACGGGGCTGTTTGTCGCCCTCGACGGTATCAACGAGAAGGGATTGGCCATTGCCGACCTGATGGCTGGCGATACGATTCAGACTCACCAGCGCACCAGCAAACCTGATCTGACAACGACGGCGGCCATCTCCTACATGCTGAAGAATGCGGCCAATGTAGATGAGGCCCTCAAACTGCTTGAAGGTATCGACATGCACTCAGATATCGGCTCAGCCCATCATTACGCCATGGCTGATGCATCGGGCCGAAGTGTGGTCGTGGAATATGTAGATAATAAAATGGTAGTGACAGAATCGCCAGCTGTGGCCAATCACTATTTGTGTGAACAGAAACTGAATGTAGGACTTAATGAAGGTGATGACCGTTATGACCGACTTTGCCAGCAGTTCGACCAGACGGATGGCGTGATGAACGAGAAGCAGTTGACCGATGCCATTTCATCCGTATCGCAACCTCAGCGCGAGGGATTCCTCGGCACACTCTGGACGATGGTAATGGATCTGACGCATCCCTCTGTCACCTACTATTCGCTTCGTCATTTCGACAAGCCTTTCCATTTTGAGTTAGGACGATAAAACATGATGAGAATTAAATGAATACAAATAACAGGCTTTTATCTCTGGACAATCTGAAGGTGTGCCTGACGGTGCTGGTGATATTCCACCACGCCGGTCAAGCATACGGCGATGGTGGCGACTGGGCCTATCAGCCAAGCAATCCTGCCGAGTTTATGCCATGGATATGGCATTTCTTCTCAGTCAATGCAGCCTTCTTTATGGGGCTGTTCTTCCTGATTTCTGGTTACTTTGTGCCCACGAGTTTCGACAGGCAGGGAGCAAAAGTGTTTGTGCAGAAGAAACTCATCCGCCTGGGTATTCCGCTTTTGCTGATGGGTGGACTGTTGTCTGTTTTGTCAGGCAAACTGGAGATTGGGCACATGTGGTATATCGAAAGTCTGCTGGTGTTCTGTCTCATTTATGCCTTGATACGCCAATTCTGCAAGCCCATCGATGGCGAGTGCTCATCGAGACCCACTATCATTGGCCTACTGATATTTGGCGGTATGATGGGCATTGGCAGTTATTTCATCCGTCAGGTCAGCCCGCAGGATCATTGGATCTGGCCCTTTGGTATCATCCCGTTGCCAATGGAACCTGCCCATTATTTGCAATACGTTATGATGTTCGTTATCGGCATTCTGGCACGTCGGTTTGCCTGGCTCGAAAAGATGGGTAACCCCACAGGAGCCATTTCACTTGCGATAGGATGCCTTTTGGCAATAGGCATCTATTTGCGTGATGGCGGAGCATGGAACGCTTTCGTTACTGAGTGGTTTGGCATCTACGAATCGCTTTTGTGTGTATTCATCTGCTTTGGACTGATCTGGCTATTCCGCGAGTATGGAAACTGGGACAGCAAGTTCTGGCAGTGGTGCGCCGCTCAGTCGTATGGTGCCTACATCTTCCACCTGCTGCTGATGATAATCCTACAGTATGCCACCGACGGCATCTGGATAGGAGCCTTCGGCAAGTTTATATTCATCGGCATTATTACCACCATCTGTTCGTTTGGGCTCACTTGGCTGGTCAGGATGATTCCCGGGGCGAAGAAAGTATTATGATCTATTAAAACATTGACGAGATGATTGAGCATTGCGCCCAGTTTGTTGGCGAGGTCAACAAGGGACTCCCCCAGCCCATTACCAAGGAGGAATACATTGGACAAATGAAGATGTACTTCCCGCATCTGAAACGTTGGCGTAAATCTCTTGCCATCAACAACGATGAGGCGATGCCAGAAAATCCGGCCTTGGCTGGTGTAAAGGAACTGATTGCCAAGATGGCCGATACACTGCCTATCGCCTTCATCTCGTCTGTCGATGAAGAGGGATTCCCCTGCACCAAGGCCATGCTGTCGCCGCGAGTCCGCGAGGGCATCAAAGTATTCTACTTCACCACTAATACCTTCTCCCTCCGCGTGGCACATTACAAAGCCAACCCGAAGGCCTCGATCTATTTCTGCGATGCAGAAGGATTCAAGGGTATGATGCTACGTGGAACGATGGAGGTGCTGACGGATGCCGCTTCGAAAGAGATGATCTGGTGCGACGGCGATGAGCAGTACTATCCCGGCGGTGTAACCGACCCTAACTACTGCGTCTTGAAGTTCACCGCCACCGATGGTCGTTTCTATAGTGATTTCTATCCACGTAGTTTTGTCATTGAGTAATAAGTATTTGACTCAGTTGCCAAACATCATAACGATACTTAGGATAGCAGGATCTTTAGGAATGTTTCTTTGTGATGTGACGGGTGTGGCGTTCTGGATAATCTATGGTCTCTGTGGCCTCAGCGACATAGCCGACGGATGGCTGGCTCGGAAACTGAAGTGCGTTACCAAGAGGGGAGCATTGTTGGATAGCGTGGCAGACATCTGCTTCGTAGCGTGTTGTGCCTGGAAACTTCTGCCGATACTCGAATTGCCGCAATGGCTTTGGCTGTGGGCAGGAGTGATTGCCGCGATTAAAGTCGTGAATCAGTTTTCGACACTTGTGATGTACGGGCACTGTTGCTTCCCTCACACCCTCGCAAATAAAGTAACGGGATTCCTGCTATTCATTACAGTCCCCATGACATTTTGGTCCATCACTCCCATCTCGATTGTTGCAGCAGTTGCCACGTTTGCAGCCATTCATGAGGACCATTATTTAAGAATGAATAAGATAATGCAATGAAAAATGCGATTAAGAGAGTGCAAACCGCAGATTACTCAGATTATACAGATTATTATTAACTATTGCAGCTAAAGCCGCCGATTGGCTGCAATCTGTGAAATCTGTGGTTCAAAACTGGGTCATCTTTCTGCACACTGGGCATAAATCAGCCTTGAATCTAGTTCATACTTCTGCACACCGTGCATAAATGTCCCCTGAATCTGAGTCACGTTTCTACCCCCCGGGCATAAGTGTCCCCTGAATCTGGTTCATGTTTCTGCCCCACGGGCATAAGTGTCCCCTGAATCTGGTTCATGTTTCTGCCCCACGGGCATAAGTGTCCCCTGAATCTGGTTCATGTTTCTGCACCCCGGGCATAAATGTCCCCTGAATCTGGGGCAGGTTTCTGCACCCTGTGCATAGGTCTGTCCCGGATTCGGGGCAGGTTTTTCAGGTTCTGGGACGGCTTCTCCCCATTCAGGTCCGCACGGACATCATAGCTGGGACAGGCCTTCCGTACCCCGGGCAGGTCGCGGTGACCGAGGATACGTGCCTTCGGAAACCGTTTCAGCAGATCGCGGATCAGTGCTGCCATGCTCCGTTTCTGGGCCGCGGTGCGCGTGTCGGCATATCGGCAGGAAATAAAGAATTGAAAATAATCGCATAAGAATTTGGAACTAACTGATTTTTACCCTATCTTTGTAGCCGGATTTCCATCGACGAGGACCGCATGGTTGAGATACTGAAGAACTGCGACATGTCGCTGGTCGTTAAGGTTATGGAATGACGGCCCCAGTCGTTAGGCGTCTGAACGTTAGAACAAAATAGAAACAGCAATGAGAACTACAACAATGAAAACAAGCCGACTGTGGATGGCGGCCGTCATCCTGACAATAATCAGTTCGACAGTCCTGACGTCGTGTAGTAAGGACAACCCTATAGTTCCACCGCCAGAGCCGCAGCCGCTCATCCTCAAAGGCGAAGCTGCCGTCGAGTGGACAAAGGACCATCTCGACTCGCTGGTGAACGTCTATATGGCCAGCTGCGGCAATCGGCTGGATCCTGATATGACGAGAGACCTGCTGAAGTGCATCGGCTATACACGCCTGAATGTGCTTGACTATCGGGAGGCTGGCTGGGTGATCGACGACGAGGTGTTCATCCGGCTGATGGACCGCGCCGCCGAGACTAACAACATGACCATCCTCTTCACGATGGGGATGTACGGATGCGGCAAGACGACGAGCATTAACAACAATCCCGAAATAAAGAAGCTGGCCGACGAGGCAGGTGTGATCTCTGAAGGTGCTTACAACAACGTGAAATACTTCGACGAGATGGTGGAAAAAAGTGGCGCAAGGGGATTTGAGCCCAGCCTTCTTTATGTGTATAACGATGCCGAGACTGGCTATACCAACTGCATGGAGCGACTGGTTCAGTCGAACCGTGCCGTGACCTGTGAGGCATATATCGCGGTATTCCCGCAGTTCGAGGGCAGGGTGGAGTACATCGAAGAGCATTATCCCGATATGCCATTCTACTGTCTTGACAACAGCCACAACAACGGTGGCATGCGCGTGACCAATGAGGAAGCAAAGCAGTGGGATTACTCGATGACGGAGGACTTGCAGCAGAAGCTCTATGCCATCAAACAGTCTTATATCGACTCAGGCAAGCTAACCGCTGAGCAGATTGAGGCTTTGCAGTGAAGAACCTTCTGGGAAAAGGGCTTCGTAACAACATGTAATTTTGCAGCGTCCCCATGGCTAATTCCATGGCTAATTTGCCTGTCCCCATGACTATGGATATCAGTTCTAACTGACGTTGACACACATCATCGTGAAGTCATCGTTAGGCTCGGCACCGTTGCGATAGGCCTCTACTTCCTGCTTCAGCGATTCTATCACCTGTTGGGCGTTTTCAAAGTTGGTACGTCGCAGGACTTCGAGCAGACGATCATCGCCGAACTGCTCCTGCTGAGGATTCTCTGCCTCATTAAGACCGTCGGTATAGATAAACAACAGACGATTCTTAATGCTATCGACTTCTTCGCCCTCATACTGCAGTTCAGGCCACAGACCGATGGGCGCATTGGCAATCATCTCAAGGAAATCGCCATGATGATCGCCACCAACTATTACTGGGGGATTATGACCAGCATTGCAGTAGTCAAGATGTCCCGTCTTCAGATCCACCAGTCCCAACCATAAGGTAACGAACATACCGTTCTCATTATCTTTTCCTGAAAGGGCATCGTTCATGCGGGTGCATATCTCTGCTGGCATCATGCCTTGCTTGGCCATTGTCTGGAACAATCGGGTGGCCTGGGCCATGAAGAGTGATGCTGGCACACCCTTACCGCTGACGTCGCCCACAGCAAAGTAGAGCTTGTCGCCCTGAAGCAGATAGCCGTAAAGGTCGCCGCCTACCTCCTTGGCAGGATTCATATAGGCAGCCATGTCGAGGCCTTCAATCTCAGGGAATACGCCTGGCACCATCGACATCTGGATGTCGCGGGCGATACGGAGTTCACT
>JAGCRH010000054.1 GCA_017964785.1 Prevotella sp. | reverse complement strand
TGTGTCCCTCCTGCCAGAGGAACTCCTAAGTGCGCAGGACTGGTCGTGTGCGCTTCTCCAAGCGCATCTCGTTACACCACTGGTTGAACATCAGTGGCATGTCGCGCCATGAGTGAATCCAGTTCTTATAGGTATTCCAGATAATAGTCTCTGAGGTGGGACGAACAATCAGTTCCTCCTCCAGTTTGGCTGTCGGATCGACCTCAACGCCGCTCTTGTCCTCTTTGGCACGGAGGCGATAGTGGGTGACCACGGCGCACTCCTTGGCAAATCCTTCCACATGCTCAGCCTCGCGACTCAGGAATGATTTGGGGATCAGCAGAGGGAAATAGGCGTTCTGCGCACCAGTCTCCTTGAACATGATATCCAATTGATGCTGCATCTTTTCCCAGATGGCATAGCCATAGGGTTTGATGACCATACATCCGCGTACAGCACTCTGCTCGGCCAGGTCAGCCTTTACGACGAGATCGTTGAACCACTGGCTGTAATTATCAGCCCTTTTCGTCAATTCTTTTAGTTCTTTTGCCATGTTTTTTTTCTCTAAAATATCAATTTGCGTGCAAAATTACATAAAAAATATGAATTATGCGTTATGAATTATGAATAAATTCGTATCTTTGCACCATAATATAATTCAATTCATTGTGTTTAACATTAAAAAAGGAGAAATTATGAAAAGTTTAAAAACGATCGCCATCGCGCTTTGCACAGCAATCACTTTGGCAGGATGTACAATGAGTAACACAGCAAAAGGTACAGCCATTGGTGCTGGTGGTGGTGCTGCCTTAGGTGCCATTATCGGTCATATTGCAGGTAATACGGCTGTAGGTGCTGCCATTGGCGGCGCAGTCGGTGCTGGTGCCGGTGCCATCATTGGTCATAAGATGGACAAGGCCAAGAAGGAAGCCGAAGCAGTGAAGAATGCCCAGGTTGAGGGTATCAAGGATGCCAATGGCTTGGATGCCGTAAAGGTGACTTTCGACTCTGGTATTCTGTTTACCACAGGTAGTTCTACATTGAGTTCTACTGCCAAGTCTTCACTTTCTCAGTTTGCCGGTGTGTTGAAGAGCAATTCTGACTGTGATGTGGCCGTACAGGGCTATACCGACAATGCTGGTTGGAAGAACTCTACTGCCGAGCAGAGCGCTCAGAAGAATCTCGACCTTTCTCAGAAGAGGGCAGAGTCTGTAACGAAATATCTGCAGTCACTCGGTGTTCCTTCCTCACAGATCCGCAGTACCACAGGATTTGGTGAGTCTAATCCTGTAGCCGACAACTCTACCGCTGCTGGTAAGGCCCAGAACCGTCGTGTGGAGATTTATATGTATGCTTCCAAGGCTATGATCCAGGCCGCAGAACAAGAAGCACAATAATACCACCTTTTTTAGTAATGGGTTTTCCGCGATCATAGCGGATAACCCATTACTCATTTTCAACTATGAAAACCCTCCGAAAGATTATCCGTTGGTTTTTGGCCATTTTCTTTGCATCCACCATTCTATCAGTCGTGGCATACCGTTTTATACCCGTCTGGTTCACGCCACTGATGTTTATCCGTTGTGCACAACAGGTGAGTGAAGGCAAGGAAATGAAACTCTCTCATCATTGGGTTTCCATCAACAATATCAGTCCTTCCATGCCTGTGGCGGTCATTGCCAGCGAGGATGCCAATTTCCTGAAACATCATGGCTTTGACTACAAAGCCATTGAGCATGCCGCCAAACGGAATCGGGAACATCCCGAAAAACAAAAACTGGGGGCCTCCACAATTTCACAACAAACGGCAAAGAATGTCTTTCTATGGCCAGGTCGTTCCTGGGTTCGTAAGGGTTTCGAGGTTTATTTCACAACGTTGATTGAATTGTTGTGGTCCAAACAACGTATCATGGAAGTCTATCTGAATAGCATTGAGATGGGCGAAGGCATCTATGGCGTGGATGCCGTTGCAGAAGAACATTTTCATTTGGATGCCAAAAGTTTGAGTCGTGAACAATGTGCACTTATTGCCGCGACGCTGCCAAACCCTCGAAAGTTCTCCAGCAAAAATCCATCAGACTATATGCTCAAACGTCAGGCGCGTATTTTGAAAGAGATGAAATTTGTTTCTGATTTTCCGAAATAGGGTATTCTTCTTATTTCTTTTATTTATCATAATCGCAATTCCTGCTAAAGGCGGCATTTTGTTTTTCCTACCAGATATCACGATCCTCCAATACTTTGAATTTTGCGCGTTTTTGTCTGAGTGCTTCCAAATTCAGCGAAAATGAAACAGTCTGTGGCTCGTTCGGTTTGCATTGTGCGAGCGTTTTTCCGATGGGACTCAGAATACAACTGCAACCACGGTAATGCGAGTATTCGTCATCACCGACACGATTGACAGCCACCAGATAAGCCATATTTTCGATGGCACGGGCATGTGTCAGAATATGGAAGGCATTCTGGCGTGATTCCGGCCAGTTAGCCACACAGATGATCAGATCATACTGAAGATGGTCGGCATAACGGCTCCATACGGGAAAGCGAAGGTCATAGCATGTCAAAAGCAGAATACGGAAACCTTCATAGTCTACGATGGTATGCGTCTCACCTGCCTCATAAAAACGGTTCTCACCACCATAAGTAAACAAATGGTGTTTATCATAATATTGCACAGTCCCATTCCTCCCATTCACAAAATACTGACGGTTCCGATAATATCCGTCCGCTGTACGCACGGCAAGACTGCCGCAAATGGTACAATTCTGCTGCTGTGCCATTCGTTTCATCCAGGCTAATGAGACACTGTTGCTTTCGTCTTCTGCCAGTCCTTGCGGCTCGGTGGCAAAACCGGTACTCCACATTTCCGGGAGCACATAAAGATCACTGCCGGGATGCGCTAAAAGCAAGTCCTCTGCCTGCTTGATATTCTCTTTGGGGTTACCCCATTGAATGTCCGTCTGTAGAATTGTAACGTTCATAAATAAAGGTTATTACAAGTAAAAGTCCTTGGTGATATGATGGTACCAAACGCTTCTCTGGCCGTTGTCGGTCTCCAGTACCTCTGTTGAGGTATTTACGAAGGCAACAGGTTGTTTGCGAAACTCCATCAGACACCGTTTGGGTGTTTTCTTCGGCGTGGTCTTGATGGCACATTCTTTTGACAATACAAGACCAGCAAGCGCGGCTTCCGACAAGAGTTGAGAACGACAATCAACAGGTATGATCACTGAAAACAAGCCATCGTCTTTCAGGAGTCTTTTGACGGACTGCATAAGTGTTTTATAGGGAAGCGAAGACGTGTGCCTTGCCAATGTACGAGCGGAATCTGGACAAACAAGAGAGTCGACGAAATATGGTGGATTACAGACGATTGCATCAAATGGCTCAACTGAAAAATCAGCAATGTCTGCCTGGGTGATTTGAACCCGATGAGAGAATGGAGAGGCGACCGCATTTGCCATCGCTTGTGACACGGCTTCACGATCCATATCGATGCCAGTAACCTCTGCCTCGGGATACCGTTGTGCCATCATCAGCGCAATCAGTCCCGTGCCAGTGCCGATATCCAGAATTCGGCAGATGCCCGTTGGCGCCGATGCCCATGCACCGAGCAGCGTCCCGTCAGTACCTACTTTCATGGCGCAGCACTCCTGATGGATCGTGAACTGCTTGAACTCAAAATACCCTTTTGCCATTTTCTGCGACAAAGGTAGTGTAATTTGGATGAAATACCAAATTTTAAGAAAAAGAATTCTCTGTTCTCAATTATATTTTGTACCTTTGCAGCCGAATTTGATAATAAGAACAACGAAGAAAGAAGAATAATAACGAAAATGAGTAATCAAAATAAAAACTCAGCATTTCAGATGATCGCAGACATTAGCGGAGAATTTCAGGATTTAATCAACGTAGAAACGCCCCCCACAGTCCCTATATTAGCAGTACGCAACCTTGTACTCTTCCCGGGTGTCCTCTCCCCTATCCTTATCGGACGTGATTCCAGCAAGAATCTTGTTCAGAAGGCAGAGAAGAAAGGACTTGTCATCGGTGTGGTCACTCAGTTGGACCCGGAGACGGAAATCCCCATGAAAGAGGATCTCTATGACTATGGCGTCTATGCCAAGGTCATGAAACTGCTGACCCTTCCCAATGGCAATGTGACGGCCATTGTGCAGGCAATGGGACGTATGCGTCTGAAAGACATTGTGACGTCCTCTCCCTATCTCGAAGGTCTTGTAGAACCCGTGCCGGAGATAGAGCCCGAGAAGCGTGACCGGGAGTTCAGGACGGCGATGGATGACCTCCGTGTTTTGGTTGAAGACTATATCAATATCAGCGACGATGTTCCCGACGAAGCCTCCTTTGCAGTGAAGAACATCAGTAACGCCGTGATGGCCCTGAACTTCATCTGCTCGAATATGCCTTTCAATGTCAAGGAGAAAATGATGCTCTTGGAGACAGAGACCATCAAGGAGCGTCTCTTCAAGGTGATGAAGATCTTCAACCGTGAGATCAACCTCCAGCATCTGAAGGCCGATATCCGCAACAAGACCCGTGAGGATATTGATGAGCAGCAGCGTAACTACTTCCTCCAGCAGCAGATCAAGAACCTGCAGGCCGAGATCGGTAATGGCGAGGGGTCGCCAGAGAAACAAGAACTGTTGCAGAAGGCAAAAGATAAGAAATGGTCGGAGGAGATTGCCAAAATCTTCCGTAAGGAATGTGACAAACTTGACAACCTCAACCCCCAAAGTCCCGATTTCAACGTCCAGTTGAACTATCTCCAGACGATGGTGAACCTGCCATGGGGCGAGTACACGACCGACGATCTGGACCTGAAACGTGCCCAGAAGATACTCGATCACGACCACTATGGTATGGAAAAGGTGAAGGAGCGCATTCTGGAACACATGGCTGTCCTTTCCTTGCGTGGTGATCTGAAGTCGCCTATCCTCTGCCTGTATGGTCCTCCGGGTGTCGGAAAGACCTCTCTTGGCAAGAGTATCGCCGAGGCCATGAAGCGCAAATATGTCCGTATGTCGTTGGGCGGTCTTCACGACGAAGCGGAGATACGTGGTCACCGTCGCACTTACGTCGGTGCCATGCCCGGTCGTGTGATCAAGAGTATCCAGAGGGCCGGTTCCAGTAACCCAGTGTTCATCCTCGATGAAATCGACAAGGTCACGCAGAACACGCACAATGGCGATCCGGCATCGGCACTGCTCGAGGTTCTGGATCCGGAACAGAATAACGCTTTCCACGACAACTACCTCGATGTGGACTATGATCTCTCCAAGGTGCTGTTCATTGCCACTGCCAACAACCTGAGCACGATCCCCCGCCCCCTACTCGACCGTATGGAAATTATCGAGGTAAGTGGCTATATCACAGAGGAAAAGATAGAAATCGCAAAGCGTCACTTGATACCTCGTGAACTGAAAAATACGGGTTTGGATCACCCTGCCTTAAAACCCACATTCAACAAGGCCTCTATTGAGAAGATCATCGAACAGTACACCCGCGAGAGTGGTGTCCGTCAATTGGAGAAGCAGATCAACAAAGCCCTTCGTAAGATCGCCTACAACATGCAACTCGACGGCGACGATACCAAGAAGAAAATCACGCCTCAGGAGTTGGAGGATCTTTTGGGAAAACCACCATTCTATCGCGATATCTACCAGGGCAACGACTATGCCGGTGTGGTTACCGGACTGGCGTGGACCAGCGTAGGCGGAGAAATACTCTTTATCGAGACGTCTCTCTCTAAGGGTAAGGGTTCAAAACTCACACTGACAGGTAATCTGGGCGACGTGATGAAAGAGTCGGCCATCCTGGCCCTCGAATATGTGAAGGCTCATGCCGAGACGCTGAACATCGACTACCGGATCTTTGATTACTGGAACATCCATATCCATGTGCCGGAGGGAGCCACCCCCAAGGACGGCCCATCGGCAGGTATCACCATCGCCACCAGTATCGCCTCTGCCCTCACCCAGCGTAAGGTGCGTAAGAACGTTGCCATGACGGGCGAGATCACCCTGCGTGGTAAGGTTCTGCCTGTGGGCGGCATCAAGGAGAAGATCCTGGCTGCCAAGCGTGCGGGTATCACGGATATTGTGATGTGTCGCGAAAACGAAAAGGATATCAATGAGATACCCGAGGTCTATCTGAAAGGCGTGACGTTCCACTATGTGGAGAACGTTCAGGATGTCTGGGCCTTTGCACTGACCGATGAAATTGTCAAGAATCCACTCACATTGGAAATTCCTGAGGAAGCCGAGAAAGAGAAGAAATGACATTCGAAGTACAGCATACAGACCCTGCCAGTAATGCCCGTGCCGGACTGATGATGACCGACCACGGTCCGATCCAGACGCCCATTTTCATGCCGGTGGGTACGGTGGGGAGTGTCAAGGCGGTGCATTTCTCCGAACTGAGAGAACAGGTGAAAGCCCAGATTATTTTGGGTAACACCTATCATCTCTATCTGCGCCCTGGGCTTGATATTCTAAGGAAAGCAGGTGGGTTGCATGGGTTTAATGGGTGGGAAAGGCCGATATTGACTGACTCTGGGGGTTTTCAGGTCTTTTCATTGACAGGCATCCGCAAACTCAGTGAAGAAGGTTGTGAGTTCCGGAGTCATATCGACGGCTCAAAGCATTTCTTCACACCCGAGAATGTGATGGATACGCAGCGTGTGATCGGCGCCGATATCATGATGGCCTTCGACGAGTGCCCTCCCGGACAAAGTGACTACCAGTATGCTTCTAAGAGTCTGAAACTTACACAGCACTGGCTCGACCGATGCGTCAAGCGTTTCAACGAGACCGAACCCCTCTATGGCTACCATCAGACCCTTTTCCCCATCGTACAGGGATGCACCTATAAGGACCTCCGTCAGGAGGCTGCCAAGCATGTGGTTGACACCCTTGGAAAACTCAATGATGGCGGTGGGGCCTCCATTGGCGGTCTGGCCGTCGGCGAACCCACCGAGGTGATGTACGAGATGATAGAGGTCGTCAATGAAATCCTGCCCAAAGACCGTCCCCGTTACCTGATGGGTGTCGGAACGCCGCAGAATATCCTCGAATCCATCGAGCGCGGCGTCGATATGTTCGACTGTGTGATGCCTACCCGTAACGGGCGCAATGCCATGCTCTTCACCTATCAGGGAACGATGAACATGCGGAACAAGAAATGGGAGGACGATTTCTCTCCGATCGATCCTGACGGTTGTGAGATCGACCGTATCCACTCCAAGGCCTATCTGCATCATCTTTTCAAGGCACAGGAACTGTTGGCTATGCAGATTGCCAGTATCCATAACTTGGCCTTCTATCTCCGTCTGGTCACGGATGCCCGTCAACATATCTGCCAGGGCGATTTTGTGCCGTGGAAACGCAGTGTGATAGAACAATTGGGACAAAGAGTATGATTCACCGAGAGAAGGACTTCAGCAGACTGCGCGATCATTACAAGCGTTATCGCCGTCAACGTGCCATCAGTCGTAAATGGGCGGTTTTCTCCCGTTTCATCCAGAAATGGCTGGGCTGGCTCCGCTACCTGCGCTATCTTAATCCCTTCCTTTACCTGAAACGACTTGACAGATATATTATCGCCAAATTCATCGGCACCTATATCTATTCCATCATCCTGATCATCTCCATCTCCATCGTCTTCGATGTCAATGAGAACCTCTCGAAGTTCGCCACATACCATGCGCCGGTCAAGGCCATCATCTTCGATTACTACGCCAACTTCGTGCCATATTTCTCCTGTCTGTTCTCACCGCTGTTCGTTTTCATCGCCGTGATCTTCTTCACCTCGAAGTTGGCTGGCAACAGCGAAATCATCGCCATGCTGGCTGCCGGTGTCAGTTTCAAGCGCCTGCTGCGCCCCTACCTTATCTCTGCGGCCTTGATTGCCGTCGTCAACTACGGCCTGAGTGCCTATGTCATTCCCAAAGGCACCATCGTGAAACTTGACTTTGAATCGAAATACAAGAACAACAAGAAGACCCTCTCCGCCGCCAATGTCCAGTTGATGGTAGGCCCGGGTGTCATTGCTTATATGCAGCAGTATGACGACCGCACGAAGACTGGCTACGGCTTCTCGCTCGACAAGTTTGAGAACAAGAAACTCATCAGCCACATGACGGCCTCCTCTATCCGCTACGACTCCATCAGTGAGTCGCGTAACCACTGGAAGGCCATGAACTATAAGATCCGTACGCTAAAAGGCCTTCGGGAAGAGATCAAGTCGGGTGCCCAACTCGATACCACTATCCTGATGGAACCGATGGATCTGGTCTTTTCAAGAGGCCAGCAGGAGACACTCACCTCTCCCGAACTCCGTGCCTATATCAGTAAACAGATTGAAAGAGGCTCCGGCAACGTAGTCCAGTACGAAGTGGAATACTACAAGCGTATCGCCACCTCCTTCGCTTCCTTCATCCTCACTATTATCGGCGTGTCACTCTCCAGTCGGAAGCGCAAAGGCGGTATGGGACTCTATCTCGGTATCGGACTGGCCCTCTCCTTCACGTATATCCTGCTTCAGACGGTCAGTGCCACGTTTGCTACGCAGGCCGACGCACCGCCGATGCTGGCCGTATGGATTCCCAACCTCCTGTTCTTTGTTATTGCTTATTTCTGTTATCGACAAGCCCCGAACTAATGAGATTTGAAGAAACATATCTGAACGACAATATCCTCGATGCGCTCTATGACATGCGCTTCGATGAAATGACCCCTATCCAAGAACGGTGTATACCTGAAATCCTCGATGGATACGATGTTTTAGGTGTGGCACAGACCGGTACCGGCAAGACGGCTGCCTACCTGTTGCCCATCCTCTCCATGCTCGACGACGGCGACTACCCCCGCGATGCCATCAACTGCATCGTGATGTCACCCACCCGTGAACTCGCCCAGCAGATCGACCAGGCCATGCAGGGCTTCGGCTATTATCTCGACGATGTGTCGTCGGTAGCCGTTTATGGCGGCAACGACGGGAACCGCTATGACCAGGAACTGCGTGGTATGCGCTTGGGTGCCGATGTCCTCATCGCCACACCGGGCCGTCTGTTGAGTCATCTGAAGGTGGGTAACCTCGACCTCTCCCGTTGTTCCTTCTTCGTACTCGACGAGGCCGACCGTATGCTCGACATGGGCTTTATCGACGATATCATGAAGATTGTGCAGCAACTGCCGAAGTCGTGCCAGCGTGTGATGTTCTCTGCCACCATGCCACCGAAGATCCGTGAACTGGCCGTCACCCTGCTCCACGACCCTGTGGAGATCAAGATCGCCGTCTCCAAGCCGGCAGAAAAGATCCGCCAGAGTGCCTATGTCTGCTATGAGCCGCAGAAACTCAAGATCATCAAGCACCTCTTCAAGGCCGGCGACCTGCAGCGCGTCATCATCTTCTCCGGCAAGAAGGAGAAGGTCAAGGAGGTGACGCGCCAGTTGAAACAGATGCATATCAACTGCGACCAGATGCACAGTGACCTCAGTCAGCAGGAGCGCGACGAGGTGATGTACCGTTTCAAGGGCGGGATGACAGATGTCCTCGTGGCCACCGACATTGTGGCCAGAGGCATTGACATCGACGATATCCGTATCGTCATCAACTACGATGTGCCTCACGATGCCGAGGACTATGTCCACCGGATCGGTCGTACGGCCCGTGCCGACCGCGACGGACAGGCCATCACCTTCATCAGCGACACGGATATCTACCGTTTCCAGCAGATAGAGCATTTCTTAGGCAAGGAAGTGGAGAAGACACCCCTACCCGATG
The DNA here is from genome assembly GCA_017964785.1 of Prevotella sp. Taxonomy (GTDB): domain Bacteria; phylum Bacteroidota; class Bacteroidia; order Bacteroidales; family Bacteroidaceae; genus Prevotella. Next base: position 31,283 of record JAGCRH010000054.1, on the reverse strand, counting down.
GCCTGGGCGAAGCGCCAGTCTATGTCAAGCGCGAGAAGAAACGCAACGACACCCGTCGTCACGGTCGCTGGCACAGCAAGGGCAATGGCAGCAAGAACAATCAAAAACGGAAGAACACTCACAAGAAGCATTCTTCCGATCAATCCGGGAAATAACACCTTTACATCGGGCCGCCTCCGCCGCCGAAGCCACCGCCTCCGCCGGGCATACCGCCTCCGGGCATGCCTCCGCCTGTGAAGCCGCCTCCAGGCATACCACCGCCACGTCCACCGCGTCCGCCTCTGCCAAATCCCTCAGCCCCACGGCGCTGGTTATTGTTATTACCACCGAACAGGTTCAGGCGATAACTCACATGGATCATGCCATATGATGTGATGGCATTCACCTCACGGTCTGTCCAGCCGTTGGCGTTCACCGTACGGGTGAAATTGGTCTGTTCATGCAGGATATCATACCACTGCAGCATCACGGTCAGTTTCTTGCCACGCAGGAAACTGTGCGACAGTTGTGCATTCCATATCATTTCATTGGTGTTCAGCGTCTCATCGCTATAACCGCGTTTACTATACACGTGGAAGTCGGTGACCAGACTGGTGCCCCATGGGAAGGTGATGTTCGTATTACCGCCATACTGGAAGTTCCAGGTGCTCAGGTTGTTTGAGGCCTGTAGCCTGTTCTCCGTACGGGCCCAGGTGGTACGTCCGTTGAGCGAAAAACTGAGCCATTTGTTACGGTAACTGAGCGATACCGATGGGTTGACATTATAAGTGTGTGTCACGTTACGGTCAGGAATAGCCGTGCGGTTCAGGTTCACATAGCCCACACGGTGGTTGTAACTGCCGTTGATGGAGCCGCTGATGTCCCAGCGGTTCAGCGTGTCGAGTCCCATATTGAAGGTGATGCCGACATTCGTCGACCAGTTACCATTGATGTTCTCCGGTCTGCTGATACGTCCGCCCGTCGTCTCGTTATAGGTCACGACGTTGCCGATTGAGTTCTTGGTGACCTGGAAACTGCCATTCGAACTGAAACTCCAGTGGCGCTGTGCCTTTGGCACCATGAAGCCCAGACTGTCTTCCACCAGTTTTGTCTGGCGCTGCTTCTGGAAATTCACGCTCAGGTTGCTCGTAAACGAGGGCTTCAGTCCCGGGTTACCCATCGAGATATTCAGCGGGTTGGTGTCGTCGTAGATATCGAGCAACTGTGTGATGCTTGGTTGCTGACTGTTTCCGCGATACTGTACCTGCAGGTTGGTCTGCTGGTTGAAGCGATAGCGCAGGTTCAGTGTCGGCGAGATATTGGTCACCGTCCTCATGGTGTCGATGGGGATGCCTAAATACTGTTGGATGTAGTGTGACTTCTGCGGTTGCATCTGTACACCCACGTTCATGTTGTATTTCTCCCTTACCACACGCAGTTGGAGGTCGATGTTATGGTTGTACTCCGTGCGTTCCGAATAGCGGCTCAAGTCGTTGGAGAGGTAACTCTCGTAGGGATTGTCGAGATAACCGAACAGTCGGGTGAAGTCGCGGTAGTCACGCAGCACGTCCAGGAAGGCTTCGCTCGACAACTCGGGGAAGTCGTAGGTCAAGGGGTCGCTTTTTTGGTAACTGTAGTTATAGCGGTAGTTCACCTGTAGAAAGATACCCTGCTGCCCCACTCTGCCGCCACGGCCACCGCCGCCTCTGTTGCCGCCTCTGCCGCCACCGAAGTTACCGAAACCGGAGCGGTTGGTCTGTGTGGTGTCTTCGGGTTGCGGCTTGGGCTTGAAGATAAAGAGCGGCTCGGTATAACTGAACCCGATCTGGTAGCCCCAGTTGTCTGATGGCGACAGGGTGTATCGGTTGGTCTGATAGGTCGAGTCGTTGCCGAACCGGTCTGCCTGTTGATACAGGATCACCCTCGACAGGCTGGCGTTTTTGTTATCGCCGTCACGGTAGTTAAACCGGCCATTGATCGTCATGTTACGTCCGTTTCTGCCGAACCGGCGGTACAGTTGCACCTGCGAATTGATGTTCGTATTGCTGCCGTAACTCATCGACTTGTTCTCGCGGCCGTTCACGATCAGACCCATGTCGTCCATCCTCTGTCTGCTTTCGATGCTCAGGGGGTCGGTGACGTATTCGAAGGGATCCACATTGAACGACGCATTGGTCGATTCACTGCGGCTGTCGTTGGTCGAGAAACTCACGTCCGGACGGAACGAGAGTGTGGTCAACGAGTCGATGGTCCATTGCAGGTTCATGTTACCCGTCCAACTGTTGTTGCGTGAGAAACTCTGGCTGATGCTGTTCGAGAAGGCACCGCCTCGGGTGTTCACAAAGTTCTCCGAACCCGTGCGATTCCAGTTGTCGGTATCACCGTGCGTCCAAGTCACGCGTCCGCTCACCTTCAAGTTCTTGTCGTTCTCATAACTCACGTCCAGGGCGGCTGTCTTCGTCTCGCGCTGGCCTTGGTTGTTGCCTCGACCTCGTCCGCCACGTCCTGAGAAGTTTCGGTCGTTCACGTTGTTGGCATTGGCCATCAGTGTGTAGCGCATGGCACCGAAGGGCTTCATGGCCGTCAGTCGCAGACCGTAGCGCTTGTCAGTACCGATACCCAGGTCGGGGTTCATCTGCAGACCGTTGCGGGCGCTCCGCTTCGTCACGAATTCCAGCACGAAGTCGTCGTTGCCGTCGTCGATACCCGTCAGTCTCGACTGGTCGCTCTGTTCGTCGTAGGCCTTCACCTTATCTATTACGTACGAAGGCAGGTTCTTCATCACGGCGTCGTTGTTGCCCGTCATGAAGTCACGTCCGTCCATCTTGAATTTCCGCACGGCCTTACCGTTGATGGTGATACCGCCGTCGTCGTCGATCTTGGCACCGGGCAGTGCTTCCACAAGGGCCTCAATCACCGAACCCTCCGGCACGCGGAAGGCGTCTGCATTATATATTAAGGTATCGTCCTTCACTACCATCTTCGGCACATTAGCCGTCACCACCGCTTCGTTCAGTTGTATGGCGTCGGCCTCCATCGTGATGTCGCCCAACTGCAACTGCCGGCCTCTGGTCTTGGTGATGTCCTTTTTCTGCTCCTTGTATCCCAGGAATGTGAACTTCAGCAGATACTGTCCTGCACTCACGCCGGTGAGGTTGAAGCGTCCCTGTTCGTCGGTATACGAGCCTTTCACGAAGGTGGTGTCCTGCTTGCCGTTCTGCGCCCGTTTCAGTTGGTAGAGTTGCAGGGTGGCGCGCACCATGGCTTCGCGGTTTTCTTGGTCGATGACGCGTCCGGAGACGTTATCCTGTTGTGCATACGCAGTGACCATACTCAGGCAGAGCATGATGAGAAGTGAGTGTAGTCTGTGTGATAAGTCCATTAATTCTAATCTATAATTTGGGGCCATTAATCTAAGTTTCTGTCTATTTGACCTCTTTTGGCCTTGAAAGTTTAAAAATTGTCTATGACAAGTGGGCTTTTATAACATTTTTTTTCATTCCCCGATTAAACCCTTTTCCTTTTTAGAGGTCTATAAAGCAGATGCAGATTAAAATTCACAATCAAGTATAACATTTTAAAACCAAAAAGAAAATGAAAAAGATTTTGATGACATTGGCAGCAGCCTTTATGATGAGTGCAGCAGCCTTCGCACAGGGTGGTTTCGGTGGTGGTCAGTTCGACCCCGAACAAATGATTCAGATGCGTACCGACCGCACCGTAGAGCAGTACAAACTGAATGCCGACCAGGCCAAGCAGTTGCTCGAACTCAACAAGAAGTACAACGACCGTCTGATGGGCGGTTTCGGACGCATGGGCGGTGGCCGTCGTGGTGGCGGCATGGGCCAGGGCGGTCCTGGCGGTGGCTTCGGTCAGGGTGGTCAGATGCCTGAACTCACCGAGGAGCAGCGCGCACAGATGGAAGAGGCTCGCAAGAAGCGTGAGGAGGCCCAGAAGGAGTACGATGCTGAGTTGGAGAAGATCATGACGCCCGAGCAGTTCAAGCAGTACCAGGAGGATCAGAAGAATCGTCGTCAGCGCGGCGGTGGTGGCTTCGGTGGCGGTCAGCGCGGTCCCCGTCCCCAGAACATGTAATAAACATTCCTTTAACATACAAACAGCCGAGAGCACCCCGCCCTCGGCTGTTTTTGTTTTTATTCAGTTAGGACGCAATAACCGGCCTCTATCGTCTGATAAGGGCCGGTTATTGCGGAATAAGGGTGCTTTAACAATCTATCAGACAGGGACTACATTCTGATAACATATTATCTTTTCACTTCACCTCCTCCCAGACAAAGGAATAATTTTTCTGGTTCTGGACTTCTGTCGTGTTGTCCCCAATCGTCATCTTGGACGATGAATTCACCACCATCCCCGTATTATTTACCCATATCGAAACCCAGGCTGTCGAGCCACTTGAAGAGTTCGGTCTTCTCTGACTGGTTCCACATATGTAGGCTGTCTTGCTGACCATCTCCTCGTTGTAATAGTCGTAACGTGTATTCAGTTTAAAGGCTTTCACGTCAGTCACCTTGTCGATGGCCTTCAGGACATTGACGATATCCTGGTCACAGTCGGTGGTGGCAGGAACCGTCAGGAACTTGTTTTCATGCATCGTCATGCCCTCCCCCACTTCTATGACATATTCTTCGGGCTCCTCGGGTTCTATGGGGGGAACCACTGGGTTGTCGTTTTCGCTGCACGATGTCAGCATCGTCATGGTGCCGCAAATCAGGATGGCGGCGAGCATCCATAGGTTCTTTCTCATCATTATATTACAATTACCAACATAAGCGTCTTAGTAGTCAAATAGACTGCAAAGGTACAACATTTTTATATATTATGGTAACTTTTATGCATATGCAGATTTTTTTGCATTTTACAGCCCATTTTCTTCTAATTTGCTTATCTTTGCACCCGTGATTTGAGTAAAATTGAAGAAGGTAATGAAGAATATGAATACTAAGGTTTGGTTTTTCGCCGCTATCCTCATCGGGTGTGGCACGAACGCACAGGCACAAACGAAACGCTCGGACGAGTTCCATGCGAAGTATGAACTGAAGGAGGTGGTGGTGATGAGCCGCCACAACATCCGCTCACCGCTGTCGTCAGGGGGTGCGGCCTACCAGCGTGTGACGCCGCACACATGGTTCACATGGTCGTCGCCCAGCAGTCAGTTGTCGCTGCGTGGCGGTGTGCTGGAGACGGAGATGGGACAGTTCTTCCGTCAATGGGTGGTCAGCGAAGGACTGTTGCCCGACAACTACCGTCCTGAGGGCGACGAGGTACTGTTCTATGCCAACTCACGCCAACGCACGTTTGCCACGGCCAAGTATTTCTCTGCAGGATTCCTGCCCTTCGCCAACGTGGAGATTACGCACAAGTTAGACGAGGACAAGATGGATCCGGTCTTTACGGCACAGTTCACGAAGATGAACGACACCTACCGTCAGCAGGTGCTCAACGAGATCGAGGCCCTGAACGGCGGGCCTCAGGCCTGGATGGCTGCCCAGAAAGCCACGCTCGACCTGATGGAAGAGGTGCTCGACATGGCGCACTCGCCCGCTGCGCTACAGGGCGATACGACGCATTTCTGGTTTGACGATACACAGTTCAAGATTGAGAAGGGCAGCGAACCGAAGATGACGGGAGGCTATACGCTGGCCAACAGCGTGGCCGATGTCTTGGTGCTGCAGTGCTATGAGTCGGAGAGTTTCGCACCCTTTGGCCATGAACTGACCATAGAACAGTGGCGCGCCATTTGTGCTGTTAAGGAGGTCTATGACGGTTTACTCTTCACCACACACAGTGCCGCCGTCAACCTGGCCTATCCGCTGGTGAGCCGCATCCACGAGGAACTGAACCGTAACGACCGCAAGTTCATGTTTCTCTGTGGTCACGATTGCAATCTGGCGAGCATCGGGGCGGCCATCGGCCTGCAATTCCCTGAGACGGAGAACGCCCTGGAACGGCATACGCCCATCGGCTCGAAACTCGTGTTCGAGAAGTGGAGCGATGGCATAAACGACTATGTCGCTGTGAACCTGGTTTATCAGGCCGTCAGTCAGTTGCAGGGTCGCACCTTGCTCTCACCCGATGTGTCGCCGATGGTGCTTCCTGTGACTGTAGAGAGGCTGACCGCCAACAGTGACGGTCTCTACCTCCTGGACGACCTCAATACCCGTATGGCTGGGGCTATGGCCGAATACGATGCCATCGAGGATGCACCGACAGCCGTCAGGGAAGCCAGTCTTTCCGAACCAGCCTCGCAGTCGGCCGCCATCTATAACCTGCAGGGTCAACGTCTCGATACCCTGCAACGCGGTGTTAACATTGTCGGGGGGAAAAAGATAAGTTCAGTTGAAGGACAGAGGTAGTGACATCAGTGATGCGGAAGGGGTCGGCGATGCGGAGGCCGACGAGCCAGACAATAGTGCCGGAGGCATCGGTGACAACAAGTTGACGGCGTTTTTCAAGAATATTTTGTTTGAGGTCGGTGAGGAAGTCGCTGACAAGTTTCTGGCCTTTCATACCGAAGGGCTGGAAACGGTCGCCTTCCTGCACCGTGCGCAGGGTGAGCGGGAAGCGCACCTTGGAGGCATCAAGGGTAGCGATCTGCGGGTCACGACTGATGCCGGTCTCCTGACTGACTTGTTCCACACGGATTTTGGCGGTTTCATCGAGACGGTAAAGGCCGGGCTCGGGAATGAGGAGCGGTTTCATCGGCTCGCGGAGGGGTTCCACTACGAGCGACTGGCGGTCGATGGCCAAGACATGGGTGGGGGAAGTGAATACCCTACCCGACTCGCCTCCTTGTAGGCAGGCAAGGATCTGCTCGATCTGATCGCGGTTGAAGCCCAACGGGGAGAGATGTTCGTGGAGGGTGCAGAGGGGCGAAGGAGCGGACAAAATTTCAAAGGCATCCGCACACAGGGGACAGGCACCATGTGCTTCGTGAACTTCGCACACAGGTGCCAGTCCCCGTGTGCGGAAATAGGCATTGTAGACTTTCTCTGCCTCGGAGAGGTAACGGGCGGTGCGGGCGATGTTATCGGTGGAACCGGGGGAAATGGCCTCGAAGAGCGGTAGGAGTTGGAGGCGGATCTTGTTGCGGAGCACGTCGGGCTGGAGGTTGGTGGAGTCGGTGACGTACGACTGATCCTGTTGGCGCAGGTAGGCCTCGATATCCTGACGACTGACGCCTAATAAGGGACGTACCACAGCCCCGTTCTTGGGATGGATGCCGGTAAGACCGTGGATGCCGGCTCCACGCATCAGGTTCATCAGCAGGGTCTCGACGGCATCGTCACGGTGGTGGGCCACACAGATGGTCTCAGCCCCGATGTCCTGTCGGAGTTGCTCGAAATACTGGTAGCGCAGTTGGCGGGCAGCCATCTCAATGCTTACTTGATGAACAGATGCGTATTCTGCTGTATCAAAGTGGATTAAGTGCAGTTGTATATTGTGCTGTTGACAGAGTGTTTTCACGAATGCCTCGTCACGGTCGGACTCCTCACCCCGCAGATGGAAATTGCAGTGCACGGCCTCGATGCGATAGTCCAGTTGTTTCAGAACGAGCAACAAGGCCACGCTGTCGGCACCGCCACTCAGTGCCACAAGATGGAGACCTTCTGGGGAAAGCAGCGAGTGCTTCGCGATGAAATCGGCAACTTTACTCCACATAGAGGACCAGGCCTTTGAGGTATTCGCCTTCGGGATGATAGATGTTGATGGGATGGTCGGCAGGCTGGTGCAGTTGGTGCAGGATACGCACCTTACGGCCTGCCTGGGCAGCCGCCGTGAAGACGGCATTGCGGAAATGATCCTTGGTGACCACCTGTGAACAACTGAACGTGAAGAGGATGCCGCCCGGCTGTATCTTCTGGAAGGCCTTGTTGTTCAGGCGGGTATAACCTTTCAGGGCATTGTGCAAGGCACCGCGGTGCTTGGCAAAGGCTGGGGGGTCTAATATAATCAGGTCATATTGGCTGTCTGCCTGTTCCAGATATTTGAAGGCATCCTCGCAGAAGGCCTGATGGCGGTTGTCGCCAGGGAAGTTCAACTGCACGTTGCGGTTGGTCAGTTCGATGGCCTTGGCACTGCTGTCGACGGAATGGACCAACGCCGCCCCACCCCGCATGGCATAGAACGAGAAGCCACCTGTATAGCAGAACATATTCAGGACCCGCTTGTCTCGGGCATATCTCTCAAGCAATGAACGGTTCTCGCGCTGGTCGACGAAGAAGCCCGTCTTCTGTCCGTGCAGCCAGTCGACGTAGAACATCAGTCCGTTCTCGACCGCCGTATTCTCCTGCGAACCGCCATAGAGGAAGCCGTTCTCCATGTGGTCCATAAAGGGCAGCGTGGTCTCGCTCTTATAGTAGATATTCTCGATGCGCGAGCCCATCACCTTGGCCAGTTGCTCGGCAATCTGCACGCGACTCAGGTGCATGCCGATGCTGTGGGCCTGCATGACAGCGGTCTTGCCATACACATCGATGATGAGTCCCGGCAGCAGGTCGCCCTCGCCATGCACCAGACGGTAGGTGTTGTTCTGCGGATTGTCGGCCATGCCGATGGCGATACGCATCCTGAGCGCCGACTCCAGACGGGCATACCAGAATGCTTCGTTGATTTCGACATCGCGGAAGGACAGGACGCGGACAGCGATGGAACCGGCCTGATAGTGGCCTACGGCGATGAAGTCGCCGCCAGCCGTCAGCACTCTGACCACATCGCCCTCGGCAATGCCTGCATCGGCCTGTTGGATGGCTCCAGAGAACACCCACGGATGGAAGCGCAGGAGACTATCTTCCTTTCCCCTTTTGAGTTGCAAGTTCTTCATATATCCTAAAGTCTTCTTCTATTTCGAGTTCCATCTCCAAGGTGTGCATTTCATAGTCGCCGGTCTCTTTCAGGCGCATCAATTCCTCATAGAGTTGGATGCAGGCCCAGGCATCGATGGCGGCATACTGTTTCTGCTTCTCCGACAATACGTCGCGCTCCCAGTTGGAGAGGCGTTCGGTCTTGCTGATACGCTCATTGAAGAGGTTGGCATACAGTTTCTGCAGACTCAGGTCCTGAATGCCGATCTCTTTCATGTGATCCTGAAGGTCGATGAAATAACCCGGCTCGAAACTGCGCAGTCGCTTGAGCGCCATGATATCATCGTGCCAGGAGAGGCCCACCTTGGGGACGGTCTTGTCTTCCAATAGTCGGAGGATGGCGGGTGTCATGCCCGTATAGTTCAGGCGGAAGAGGAAACTGTTGTGGTGTGTGGCCACCTGCAGGAGCGAGCACTTGAACTGCTGTCGTCTGGTGAACGACGGTCTGGTCTCGGTGTCAACACCGAGAATAGGCATTGACAACAGGTAGTCGACAGCCTTTTCCGTCTGCTGTGGCGTCACGATGACAATGATGTTCTTGTCGTAGGTGACCTTCGGAAGTTCCGCCATCCACTCCTTCGCGAACCGGTTATAGATGATCTTTTTCATTATCAAGGTGCAAAATTACAAAAAAAACGGTAAAAGATGATGAAATGTGGGATTTTTCAGTTACTTTTGCACGAAAATTCGGAAATGTTGTTTGATTATGGCAAAAAAGAAGAAAGAAAAGCGTTCCAGTCAGCCCTCTGGGTTTGCTGATGCACTGGGGGTGAAACATATATTCTCGAACGAGATCCTATGGATATTCGTCGGCTTCATCATCATTGCCCTCGCCATCTATATGCTGATAGCCTTTATCTCGTATCTCTCGGCGGGTGCGGCAGACCAGACGATGATCGAGTCGGCCAGAGAGGGGGAACTGATGAACCCCCAGGTGGTGTTTGCCAATACCTGTGGTAAACTGGGCGCCTACCTCTCCAATTATTTCATCAAGTGCTGCTTTGGACTGCCCTCGTTCCTGATACCGCTGTTCCTGATCCTGTTGGGCGTGCATCTGATCAAGGCCTACCGGGTGAACCTGTTGAAATGGTTCATGTCGATGATGATCATCATGATCTGGGCTTCCGTGACCTTCGCCAAGTTCCTCTCACCCCTGTTCGTGGATGCCTGCTACAACCCTGGCGGCGACCATGGTGTCTATATCTGTCAGTGGATTGAGAACCTGGTGGGAGCACCCGGTCTGACCATCCTGTTGGTCCTGACGGCACTGGCCTTTCTCACCTGGATCAGTGCGGAGACGGTGTATATCTTGCGCAGGGTCCTGAACCCCTCGAAACTATTTGAGAAGATACCGTTTAAGATTACGAACAATAATCCCGAAGAGAAGGTAGACTCCTACGAAAATCAGATACAGACGGAGGAAGACCCAGAGGTCTTTGACGACCCCGCCACGCAGACCGTTGAATTTGACGACCTCGGAGGGGCAAAGGTCATCGACGAGGTATACCATCAGGAGCCGACGGTGGACATTCCGGAAAAGAAAGGGAAAGACATCGACTTGGAGGTGGAAGTGGCCAAGGGCGACGAAGAGACGGCCGACGATAAGACGCTCGCCGACGATAATTATAAGAACTTAGAGCCCTACGACCCCAAGCGCGACTTAGAGAACTATAAATACCCCACCCTCGACCTGCTGAAGAAATACGATAACGACGGTAAACCGTATATCGACATGGCGGAGCAGAATGCCAACAAAAACCGTATCGTGGACGTGCTGCGTACCTTCGGTGTGGAGATCTCGAGTATCAAGGCGACGGTAGGACCGACGATTACGCTTTACGAGATTACACTGGCACCTGGTGTTCGTATCACCAAGATCCGTTCACTGGAAGATGATATCGCCCTCAGCCTCTCTGCCCTCGGCATCCGTATCATCGCCCCGATGCCCGGTAAGGGAACGGTCGGTATCGAGGTACCGAATGCGAAGCCCTCGATTGTGTCGATGGAATCAATCCTGAACTCGAAGAAGTTCCAGGAGAGTCAGATGGAACTACCCTGTGCCGTGGGTAAGACGATTACCAACGAGGTATTTATGTTCGACCTGGCCAAGGCGCCACACCTGCTTGTGGCCGGTGCAACCGGTCAGGGTAAGTCGGTCGGACTGAATGCCATCGTCACCTCTTTATTATATAAGAAGCATCCGGCAGAGTTGAAGATTGTGCTCGTGGACCCGAAGAAGGTGGAGTTCTCGATCTATAACCCGCTGATAAATCACTTCCTGGCCAAGGTACCCGACGAGGACGCCGATCCCATCATCACCGACGTGACAAAGGTGGTACGCACGCTGAACTCACTCTGTAAACTGATGGATACCCGCTACGACCTGTTGAAGGAGGTGGGTGCGAGAAACATCAAGGAATACAACAAGAAATTCATTGACCGTAAGATCCCCCCACGTGGCGGACACGACTACATGCCGTATATCGTCGTGATCATCGATGAGTTCGGTGATTTGATCATGACGGCCGGTAAGGAGATAGAACTGCCCATCGCCCGTATCGCCCAGTTGGCCCGTGCCGTGGGTATCCACATGGTCATCGCCACCCAGCGTCCTACCACGACGATTATCACGGGTAACATCAAGGCCAATTTCCCCGCCCGTATCGCCTTCAAGGTGTCGGCAGGTATCGACTCCAAGACAATCCTCGACCGGACGGGTGCCCAGCAGTTGATCGGCCGGGGCGACATGCTCTTCCTGAACGGTGCCGAGCCTGTGCGTGTGCAGTGTGCGTTCGTCGACACACCCGAGGTGGAACGCATCAACACCTTCATCGCCGAGCAGCAGAGTTACGGTATGCCGTTTGAGTTGCCGGAGCCAGACATGCCAGAGACTGACATGGGTGACGGCAGCGGTAAGGATGTGGACATGCAGCATCTGGATCCGTTGTTCGAGGATGCCGCCCGTCTGATTGTCCGTGAACAGAGTGGCTCGACTTCCCTCATCCAGCGAAAGTTCGCCATTGGCTACAATCGTGCCGGTCGACTGATGGATCAGTTGGAGAAGGCCGGTGTGGTGGGTGCCGCCATGGGTTCGAAGCCCCGTGAGGTGATGATACAGGACGAGAATAGTTTGAATAACCTTTTAAACAGTTTGAAATGAAGAGATATTTGTTGATAGGTCTGTCATTTGTCATTTATACATTCTCACTTAGTTCTGCGCACGCTGAGAGTGCCAAGAGCATCCTTGACAAGGCTGCAGCCACGGTGAGTAACCCTGGTGGCGTACAGGCCAATTTTGAGATGCGCAGCAAGCAGTTCGGTAATACCTCTGGCAGCATCTCCATCAAAGGCAGGAAGTTTCACGCCACAACACCGCAGGCCACCATTTGGTTTGACGGTAAGACCCAGTGGACGTATATGAAACAGAACGACGAGGTCAACGTGAGTAACCCGTCGGAGGAGGAATTGCAGGCCATCAACCCCTATAACTTCATCAATATCTACAAGAAAGGCTTTAAACTGTCGTCGAAGAAGGTGAACAACTCGTATGAGGTACACCTGAAGGCCACCGACAAGAAACGGAAGATACAGGAGATGTATATCATCGTGGACCAGAACAGTTATCGTCCCACGCACGTCAAGATGCAACAGAACGGTAAGTGGAGTGTGCTGATTATCAGCGGACTGAAAGCAACCAACCTCGCTGACGGACTGTTCCAGTTTAATGCGAAAGACTTCCCCCAAGCAGAAATCATAGACCTCAGATGAAATGAATAAAATTCAGTTATTTAAATTATTACGTCATAACATTAAAGTCAGCGAGAAGCGCAGTCCTGTCTTCGAACAGAATAAATGGGCCAAGGTACTGATCTATTTCCTGGCGGCCATGTTTGTCATCTACCTGATCATGTATGGTGCCATCATCGGTTATGCCGCCGACGGAGAGCCGGGAACCATGATTGCCGCCATGCTCATCATCCTGCCCATCGACTTCCTGTTGCGCTTTATCTTCCAGAGTACCCCTGCCATGATGGCAAAGCCCTATATCCTGATGCCGATATCACGCTACTCCGTCATCGAGTGTTTCCTGGTGTCCTCGCATTTCAGCGGCTATAACTTCCTGTGGTTAGGTATGTTTATTCCTTATTCTATTATTCTTTTCTTCTCAGGCGGTTTCTGGGCCACCATCTACGTGCTGATCCTCTCACTGTTGCTCATCATTCTGAACAGTCAGATCTATCTGTTCTTCCGCACGCTCGTCAACAGGAGTCCGCTCTGGCTCATTGCCGCCGCAGCCTTCTACGCACTGCCCTTTGCCCCACTGTTGTTCATCAGACCCGTCAGCAAGGGGGTTGAGAAAATCGGCGATGCCTTACAGACCGCCGGTACGGCCTGGTGGATGCTGCCGCTCGTGCTGATATTGATAGTCGGTGTGTTCTTCGTGAACCGTCACTTCCAGTTCAAATATGTGTACGAGGAGATTTCCAAGAAGACGGAGAAGGCACTGAAGAAGGTGTCACAGTTTACGTTCTTCAACCGCTTCGGACTGGTAGGCGAATACCTGAAGATTGAGTTGAAGTCGAACATCCGCAACAGGACCATGAAGTCGCGCTGCATCCTCAGTCTGGTGATGGTCGCCCTCTTCTCATCCCTCATTGCCTATACCAGCATCTACGACAATCCGATCATGAAGAACTTCTGGTTGCTTTACTGCTTTGCCCTGTACAGCATGACATCGCTTATCAAGATCATGGGACAGGAAGGCAACTACATCGACCTGCTGATGACGCAGAAGGAAAACATCCTGGCGTTGTTGAAGGCGAAGTTCTGGTTCTACTGCTGTATCCTGATAGTACCCTTCGTCATCCTGTTACCAGCCGTCTTCACAGGTAAGTTCACCCTGTTGATGCTCTTTGCCTATATGTTCCTCGTGGGAGGCTGTATCCACTTCATCATCTTCCAGTTGGCCGTCTATAATAAACAGACACTGCCGTTGCAATTGAAGGTGACGGGCAAGGGCAACTACGAGAACGGCATTCAGATCGGCATCGAGTTCGGCATTATGTTCGCACCTGCCATCATCCTCGGCCTGGGCTACCTGACGGTAGGCCTGACCGCCACTTATATCTTCATGTGTGTCTTGGGACTGGGCTTCATTTTGACCAGTAACATCTGGCTCCGTAACATTTACAAACGGATGATGAAACGGCGCTACGAGAACATCGAAGGTTTCCACGCCACGCGTGTCTGAGGGCAAAAAATGCACTTTTTAGAAAGAAAACTCGAAAAATATTTGGTGGAATGGAGAAAAGTGAGTACCTTTGCACCCGCTAAAGAAAAAGGATGCACCCGTAGCTCAGTTGGTAGAGCACCTGACTCTTAATCAGGGTGTCCAGGGTTCGAGCCCCTGCGGGTGTACAAAAGGAGGCTAGCGGACCTCCTTTATTTTTGAAAAAATGATGATGCACCCGTAGCTCAGTTGGTAGAGCACCTGACTCTTAATCAGGGTGTCCAGGGTTCGAGCCCCTGCGGGTGTACGTAGTTAGTTTGTTTCATATAGTTGTAATAGGTTAAGGCTGCCGATATGGCTCAGTTGGTAGAGCAACGCATTCGTAATGCGTAGGTCCCCGGTTCGAGTCCGGGTATCGGCTCCGAAGGTGAAAGGATTGGAATTCAGGATTCGCGGAATTAGCACATCGGTAGTGCACGGGCTTCCCAAGCCTGGGAGGCGGGTTCGATTCCCGTATTCCGCTCAGCACACACAAGGCTTGCCAAAAGGCAGGCCTTCTTTCGTTTATCTCACTGTCATGTGGAAGCAGCCCTGCTTCACTTCATACTTGATATACACCCTACCCTGTTCCCGCATATCACGGAGTACTTCTGAGAGTACCCACTTTAACGTGTCGTTGCGTACCGCCCGACGGGCAGGGCCTTCGGGATCCTCCACCGTCTCATAGCGGTTGTAGCAGATGTCGAAGGTGGTGCCGTACAGATGACAGGAGTTCTCTGTGGCATTGCCGTTCCTGCGTCGCAGTTTTGCCACATCCTCCTGAGAACGTAACACACTGGTCACAATAAGACGGTGCAGGGGCAGGCCCTTCACATACAGACTGTCGAAGAACGCCTGACCGATATCCTGTAGGAGCACGGCGGCATGAGGTACGAGATACGGGATGCTGGAATAGAGTTTATCGACGTGATAGTAGGGATTGGAGTCGATATACACCAGTTCCCGTTTGCGTGTCTCTGCATCCTCGCGGTTGCGCACCGGACTCACCCCCCACCGTTGGGCAGCCACCAGTTGCACGGCATTGGTATCAGGGAAGCAGGTCTGATAGTTGGGCACGGAACGTACCTTATGCGGCATACCGGCGTAGGAGGTGGCAATCTCCTCTTCGAAATCCAGCAATGATTGTGCACCTTCCGCTATCGACGGGAAAGCCCAGCGGATACAGGCCAGTATCAGCACCACCACCATGAACCCCGTCTGGTAGGTCTTTTTCGTCAGTTTAAACGGCAATTTTTTCATTTGCGGTGCAAAGTTAACAAATTTTTCCCCGAATTCTGTGTTATCTGTGGCTTTTTTTGTAATTTTGCACGCAAATTAGTAATTTGGTTATAAGTTGATAGAGAAGCATATTGTTTTAGAGGATATTGACCCCGTCATGTTTTACGGTGTTGGCAACGGACATCTGCAGATGCTCCGTTCGCTCTACCCGAAACTGAGAGTGATGGCACGTGATAACGTGATCCGTGTGTTAGGCGACGAGGAACAGATGACAGCCTTTGAGGACAGCGTAGAGAAAATGCGGACACACATTCTCCGCTTCAACTCCATTGGCGACGAGGATATCCTTGACATTGTGAAAGGGCGACGCACCAATGACTTCGTGCCTGCCGATGTGGTGTGCTACTCGATGTCGGGACGGCCCATCAAGGCACGTTCTGAAAACCAGCACCGTCTGATTGAGGCCTACGAGCAGAACGATATGGTGTTTGCCGTAGGTCCTGCCGGTACGGGAAAGACCTACCTAAGTATCGCTTTGGCGGTGAAGGCACTCAAGGAGAAGACTGCCAAGAAGATTATCCTCTCGCGTCCAGCCGTGGAGGCAGGTGAGAAACTCGGGTTCCTGCCCGGCGACATGAAGGACAAGATAGACCCCTACCTCCAGCCGCTCTACGATGCCCTGGAGGATATGTTGCCGCAGGTGAAGTTGCAGGACATGATGGAGAAGCACATTATCCAGATAGCCCCCCTTGCCTTCATGCGGGGACGGACGCTGAGTGATGCAGTAGTCATTCTGGACGAGGCACAGAACACCACACCGGCACAGATCCGGATGTTTCTCACCCGTATGGGATGGAACACAAAGATGATCATCACCGGCGACATGACCCAGATAGACCTCCCCCACTCGCAGAAGAGCGGACTCATTGAGGCTCTGCATATATTAAATAATGTGGAGGGCATCGGCATCGTCACCCTCGACCGCCGTGACATCGTCCGTCACAAACTCGTGACCCGCATCGTCAACGCTTACGAACAATTCGATAAAGACAAAGATAGCAATGAAAGCATTAACAAAGACTGATTTCCACTTCGATGGACAGAAAAGCGTGTATCACGGCAAGGTCCGTGACGTGTATAACATCAACGATGATCTGATGGTGATGGTCGCCACCGACCGCATCTCGGCCTTCGACGTGGTACTGCCAAAGGGCATCCCCTTCAAAGGACAGGTTCTCAACCAGATTGCCGCCAAATTCCTTGATGCCACCACCGACATCTGTCCGAACTGGAAACTCGCCACCCCCGACCCGATGGTCACCGTCGGTCTGAAGTGCGAGGGCTTCCGTGTAGAGATGATTATCCGCAGCATCCTTACGGGCTCTGCCTGGCGTGAGTATAAGAACGGTTGCCGGGAACTGTGCGGTGTGAAACTGCCCGACGGCATGCGTGAGAACGAGCGCTTCCCTGAGCCCATCATCACACCAACGACGAAGGCCGACGAGGGGCACGACATGAATATCTCGAAGGAAGAGATTATTGCCCAGGGACTGGTGTCAAAAGAAGACTACGAGATTATGGAGGACTATACCCGTCGTATCTTCAAACGTGGTCAGGAGATCGCCGCCAAACGCGGCCTGATCCTTGTAGACACCAAATACGAGTTCGGAAAGCGCGACGGTAAGGTGTATCTCATCGACGAGATCCACACCCCAGACTCTTCCCGTTACTTCTATGCCGATGGCTACGAGGAGAAATTCGCTAAGGGCGAGCCCCAGCGTCAACTCTCGAAGGAGTTTGTGCGCCAGTGGCTCATCGAGCATAACTTCATGAATGAACCCGGACAGGTGATGCCCGAGATTACCGACGCGTATGCCGAAAGTGTCTCAGAGCGCTACATTGAACTCTTCGAGCATATTGTAGGCGAGAAGTTCGAGCGTGAGACCAGCGACGGCGATATCGCCGCCCGTATCGAGCAGAACGTTGCCGCCTGGCTGAAATCCAGGAAAGCCTAGTAAAACTTAATAAAGATGTACCAGCAGGAGAGGATCAAGCCCTATAACCAAGGGGCTGAAAAGTCACAGCAGGTGGAGCAGATGTTCGACAACATCGCCCCCACCTACGACAAACTGAACCACCGTCTCTCCTGGGACATCGACAAAGGCTGGCGCCGCAAGGCCATCCGACAATTGGAGCCCTACAACCCGCAGATGCTCCTCGACATCGCCACTGGAACAGGCGACTTTGCCATCCTCGCAGCAGAAATGCTGAAGCCTCAACATCTGGTGGGAGCCGATATCAGCGAGGGAATGATGGAGATTGGCCGACAGAAGGTACTGGAAAAAGGACTGCAGGACATCATCACTTTTGAGAAGGAAGACAGCCTGTCGCTCTCCTACGCCGACGACACCTTTGACGCCGTGACAGCCGCCTTCGGCATTCGCAACTTTGCCGACCTCGACAAAGGACTCTGTGAGATGTGTCGGGTGCTGAAACCCGGAGGGCACCTGAGTATCGTGGAACTGACCTCACCCGTCAGTACACCGATGAAACAACTCTTCCACGTCTATGCGCACACTGTCCTGCCCGTTTACGGACGATTCATCAGCAAGGACACCAGTGCCTACAGGTATCTGACGAAGACCATTGAGGCCTTCCCCCAGGGAGAGCAGATGACGGACATTCTGAAAAAGGCTGGATTTAGCGAGGCCGCCTTCCAGCGCCTCACCTTCGGCATCTGTACAATGTATTTTGCAACTAAATAAATAGCGACAATATGGACAAATACGGATTGATAGGCTACCCGCTCGGGCACTCTTTCTCCATCAGTTACTTCAACCAGAGGTTTGCTGACGAGGGAATCAATGCCAAGTATGTGAATTTTGAGATTCCGTCCATCGACGAACTACCGGAGGTGATTGCCAAGAACCCCGAACTCCGTGGGCTTAATGTGACCATCCCCTATAAAGAAAAGGTCATCCCGTTTCTCGACAGCATCAGTCCTGAGGCGCGGGCCATCGGTGCCGTGAATGTCATTCGGGTCACACACGAAGGCAACAAGACCATCCTCAAGGGCTTCAACAGTGATGTCATTGGCTTTACGCAGAGCATCGAACCCATGTTGGACAAGAAATGGCACAAGAAAGCCCTCATCCTCGGTACGGGAGGTGCCTCGAAGGCCATCAATTTCGGCCTCAAGTCATTGGGACTGGAAACGGTGTTCGTCAGTCGCTACGAACGTCCGGATACCATCCAGTACAATATGATCACGCCCGAGGTCATCCAGGAGTATAACGTCATCGTCAACTGCACGCCGTTGGGCATGTATCCGAAAACCGAAGAGTGCCCGCTGCTGCCTTATGAGGCGATGGACAGTCACACCATCCTCTATGACCTCATCTACAACCCTGACCAGACGCTCTTTATGCGCAAGGGACAGGAACGTGGTGCTGACGTGAAGAACGGTCTCGAAATGCTCCTTCTGCAGGCATTCGCCTCCTGGGAGTTCTGGAACGGCAAAGAGAAATGAAAAGTGAATAGTATGGACAACAGATATATGATGCGAGGCGTGAGTGCTGCCAAGGAAGATGTACACGCCGCAATTAAGAACATCGACAAGGGTATCTTCCCACAGGCCTTCTGCAAGATCATCCCCGATATCCTCGGAGGTGACCCAGCGTATTGTAACATCATGCATGCCGACGGTGCCGGCACGAAGTCGGCCCTTGCCTATATGTATTGGAAGGAGACGGGCGACCTCTCCGTGTGGAAAGGCATCGCCCAGGATGCCATCGTGATGAACACCGACGACCTGCTCTGTGTGGGTGCTGTGGATAATATTCTGGTCTCATCGACGATCGGGCGTAACAAGATGCTTATCCCCGGCGAAGTCATCTCGGCTATTATCAATGGGACTGACGAACTGTTGGCAGAGATGCGTGAGATGGGCATCGGTATTTATCCTACCGGAGGTGAGACGGCCGACGTAGGCGACCTGGTGCGTACTATCATCGTCGACAGCACCGTCACCTGTCGTATGCGCCGCAGTGATGTCATTGACAATGCGAACATCCGTCCGGGCGATGTCATCGTGGGGCTGTCAAGCACTGGTCAGGCCACCTACGAGAAGCGCTACAATGGTGGTATGGGGTCCAATGGTCTGACCTCAGCCCGTCATGATGTCTTTGCCAAATACCTGGCAGAAAACTATCCAGAGAGTTATGACCATGCCGTACCCGATGAACTGGTGTATAGTGGTAAGTACCGTCTGACGGACAGCGTCGAGGGTTCGCCTGTGGATGCCGGTCAGTTGGTGCTCTCTCCTACCCGCACCTATGCCCCGGTAATCAAGAAACTCCTTGACGAACTACGTCCCGAGATCCACGGGATGGTGCACTGCACAGGCGGTGCCCAGACCAAGGTGTTGCATTTCGTCAACGACAACTGTCGTGTCATCAAGGACAACATGTTCTCCGTGCCCCCACTCTTCCGTGCCATCCATGAGTGCTCAGGTACCGACTGGAAGGAGATGTATCAGGTATTCAACATGGGACACCGTATGGAGATCTATGTTCGTCCTGAGGTGGCAGAGCAAGTCATCGCCATCAGCAAGTCCTTCAATATCGATGCCCAGGTCATCGGTCATATCGAGGAAGGCCCGAAGAGTCTCACGATTCAATCTGAGTTCGGCACCTTCACCTATTAAACCCATTAAGCCCATTTAAATATATGGACAATAACAGCATACTACAGAAACTTGACGGTCTGGAGGCCCGCTTCGAGGAAGTGTCTACACTGATCACCGACCCCGACGTTATTGCCGACCAGAACCGTTTTGTCAAACTCACTAAGGAATATAAGGACTTAGGCGACATCATGGATGCTCGCAAGCGCTACATCGCCTGTCTCAACGGCATCCGCGAGGCCAAGGATATCCTCGCCAATGAGGATGATCCCGAGATGAAGGAGATGGCCCGCGAAGAACTGACCGTCAACGAAGCCCTCCAACCCAAACTCGAAGAAGAAATCAAGATAGCCCTCATTCCCAAGGATCCAGAGGACGCAAAGAACGTACAGATGGAGATCCGTGCTGGTACGGGTGGCGACGAGGCTTGTCTCTTTGCCGGTGACCTCTTTAAGATGTACAAGAGTTATTGCGACTCGAAAGGCTGGCAACTCTCCATCACCAGTGTCTCCGAAGGTGCCGTGGGGGGCTACAAGGAGATCGACTTTGCTGTGTCGGGTGCCGATGTCTACGGCACGCTGAAATACGAGTCGGGGGTGCACCGTGTACAGCGCGTGCCCGCCACCGAGACACAGGGACGTATGCATACCTCCGCCGCCACCGTAGCCGTATTGCCCGAGGCCGATAAATTTGAGGTGCACGTCAACGAGGGTGAGATCAAGTGGGACACTTTCCGTTCGTCAGGCGCCGGTGGCCAGAATGTCAACAAGGTGGAGTCTGGTGTACGCCTGCGCTATATGTGGAAAAATCCCAACACTGGCGAGACCGAGGAGATCCTCATCGAATGTACCGAGACCCGTGACCAGCCTAAGAATAAAGAACGTGCCCTCTCGCGCCTTTACACCTTCATCTACGACAAGGAGCATCAGAAATACATAGATGACATTGCCTCGCGCCGCAAGAGTCTTGTGAGTACCGGCGACCGCTCGGCCAAGATACGTACATATAACTTCCCACAGGGTCGTGTCACCGACCACCGCATCGGCTACACCACCCACGATCTGCAGGGCTTCCTCGGTGGCGACATCCAAGCCATGATCGATGCTCTCACCGTAGCCGAGAATGCCGAACGCATGAAAGAAACCGAACTCTAGCCCATTTAACCCATCAAACCCATCAAGACAATGACCCGACAAGAACTGATAGATCAGATCCGCGAGAAGCAGAGTTTCCTTTGTGTTGGTCTCGATACGGACATCAACAAAATTCCCCAGTGTATCATCGACGAGGCGAAGAGCCACGACGGCGAGGACTATATCTTCCGCGCCCTCTGCGAGTTCAATACCCTTATCATCGATGCCACCGCACCCTATTGTGTGGCCTACAAGCCCAACTTGGCCTTCTACGAGGCCTATGGTGTCGACGGTATCCTGGCCTTCGAGGCCACTATCGACTACCTGAAGGAGGAATATCCCAACCATTTCATCATCGCTGATGCCAAGCGTGGGGATATTGGCAACACCTCGAAGATGTACGCCAAAACCTTTTTTGAGCAGTACGATGTCGATGCCCTCACAGTGGCACCTTATATGGGTGAAGACTCTGTCACCCCCTTCCTCGGCTACGACGGCAAATGGGTCATCCTCCTCGCCCTGACCAGCAACAAAGGCTCGCAGGACTTCCAGATGGAGGCCCTCCATACGCCCCTTGTCGGCAGATGGGGACCAGGCATTTTTAAGGGTGAGCGCCTTTTTGAGCGCGTGCTGAAGACTTCGCAACAATGGGGCACAGAAGATAATATGATGTACGTGGTCGGTGCCACACAAGGCAAGATGTTCGAGGATATCCGCAGCATCGCACCACACCATTTCCTCCTTGTCCCAGGCGTCGGTGCCCAGGGTGGCTCTTTGGAGGAGGTATGCCGTTACGGCATCACTGAGGACTGCGGCCTGCTTGTCAATTCCTCGCGCGGCATCATTTACGCGTCCAATGGTGAGGACTTTGCCGAGATCGCTGCCCAGAAGGCCCAGGAACTCCAGCAACAGATGGCCAACGAACTGAAAAAGATCGGTTGGTAGACTATATGTATGAACAACCCTAAGATTATCAACGACCCGGTGTTCGGGTTTATCAAGATACCACGCGGACTGCTCTACGGCATCGTAGAGCATCCGTTGTTTCAGCGCCTGAACCGCATTAATCAACTCGGCTTGGCATCGGTGGTCTATCCCGGTGCGAGACATACCCGTTTCCAACACTCGTTAGGTGCCTTCCACCTGATGACGGAGGCCGTGCGCTCACTACAGGAAAAAGGCAATTTTATTTTTGACTCGGAGGCTGAGGCGGTAGAGGCAGCCATCCTGATGCACGATATCGGGCACGGTCCTTTTTCACATGTCTTGGAAGACACGCTGATCCATGGCATCTCGCACGAGGACATCTCGCTACTGATGATGGAACAGATCAACCACGACCTCGGCGGACAGTTAAATCTGGCCATCAGCATCTTCAAGGGCGACTATCCGAAGAATTTCCTGCACCAGTTGATTTCGAGTCAACTCGACATGGACCGGCTGGACTATCTGCGGCGCGACTCGTTCTATACAGGTGTGACGGAAGGGAATATCGGTTCCGCACGTATTATCAAGATGCTCAATGTGGTAGACGATTCGCTTGTAGTGGAACATAAGGGTATCTATTCGTTGGAAAATTATCTCACCACCCGACGGCTGATGTACTGGCAGGTGTATCTACACCGTACCTGTGTGGCCTACGAAAAAGTGCTGGTGAACATGCTTAACCGAGCCAAAGATCTGATACGGACGGGACAAGAGGTGTTTGCCTCCCCAGCCCTGCTCTACTTCTTGCAAAACGACGTGAATGCTAATTGGTTTGCCACCCACCCCGAGGCATTGGCCTATTACGGTGAGTTGGACGACTCCGACCTATGGAGTGCCATGAAAGCGTGGAAACACCACGACGACAAGATACTCTCCACATTGGCGAAAGACATGCTGGACCGTCATATCTTCAAGGTTGAGGTCACAGAAGAACCAGTTGAAAAGACGCATATCGAGACCATCGCCAAGGAGATTTCTGCCCAAATGGAGATTTCCACCGACGATGCCAAGGAGTATATGATGAGTGTCAACATCATCTCGAAGGATATGTATAACGTAGAGGACGACAGTATCGCAATTCTTTACAAAGACGGGACAATTCGGGATATTTCCGAGGCTTCAGAATTGCTAAATGTTCAATTACTTTCTAAAAAAATAAGAAAATATTACCTCTGTTATCAGCGTTTTGGATAATTTTTACTAACTTTGCAGGCAAATTATCAAAGATAATCCATTAACAGCGAGAATATGGAATTTACAGCGAAGCAAATAGCCGATTTGATTGGCGGTCGTGTGGAAGGCAACGAGCAGGCTGCCGTCAATTCATTTGCCAAGATAGAAGAAGGAAAACCGGGAGCCATCTCGTTTCTCTCCAACCCCAAATATACTCATTATCTGTACGATACGCAGTCGAGCGTGGTACTCATCAACGAGGATGTGGAACTTGAAAAACCCGTAACCGCCACTTTGATCCGCGTGAAGAACGCCTATGAGAGCGTAGCCCGTCTGTTACAGTTGTACGAGTCGATGAAGCCCCGTAAGACGGGTGTGGAGCCCCATGCCTATATCTCGGAGAAAGCCACCGTCGGCAAGAATGTATATATCGGTGCCTTTGCCTGTGTCGGTGACGGTGTGGTGATTGGCGACGGGTCCCAGATATACCCCCACACAGTGATTGGCGACGGCGTGACTATCGGTGAAAATTGTACGATCTTTCCGAACGTGACTATCTATCAAGGCTGTAAATTGGGAAATAATGTAACAATCCACGCTGGCTCTGTCATCGGTGCCGACGGCTTCGGTTTTGCGCCGAACACAGAAGGCTATGACAAGATTCCGCAGATCGGCATCGTGGTGATAGAGGACAACGTAGAGATTGGGGCCAACACCTGTATAGACCGTTCGACGATGGGTCAGACCGTGATCCACAAGGGAGTGAAACTGGATAATCTGATTCAGGTGGCCCACAACTGCGAGATTGGCGAGAACACGGTCATGTCGGCTCAGGTGGGCATGGCAGGTTCAACGAAAATTGGAGCCTGGTGCATGGTGGGCGGACAGGCCGGTTTCTCTGGACACATCCAAGTGGCCGACAAGACTTTCGTAGGTGCTCAGGCTGGTGTCATCGGCAATACCAAGGGCAACGGTGAACAACTCATCGGCGCACCGGCAGTCAATCCAAAGATGTATTTCAAGGCTCGTGCACTGGATACCAAGTTGCCGGAGATGTATCGGCAGATTGCCCAGTTGCAGCGTGAAATAGATGAACTCAAAAAGAAAGATTAAGATATGAAACAAAAAACTTTGAAAGGCAGTTTCTCCTTGTTTGGCAAAGGGTTGCATACAGGTCTGAACCTGACGGTGACATTTAATCCTGCGCCAGAGAATACGGGCTATAAGATTCAGCGTATTGACTTGGAGGGAGAACCCATCATCGACGCAATAGCAGAGAATGTGGTGGACACTCAGCGCGGTACGGTGCTCGGAAAGGGAGATGCCAAGGTTTCGACCGTTGAACACGGACTCTCCGCCCTTTATGCTTTAGGCATCGACAATTGTTTGATACAGGTGAACGGACCTGAATTCCCCATTTTGGATGGCAGTGCCATTCAGTATGTAGATAAGATCAACGAGGTAGGTATTGAGGAGCAAAATGCGCCTAAAGACTGGTATGTCATTCGCAAGAAGATTGAGGTTAAGGACGAGAAGTCGGGATCGTGCATCACCATCCTGCCCGACGAGGCATTCTCAATAACGGCGATGTGCTCATTCGAGTCGAAGTTTATCAGTTCACAGTTTGCCACCATTGATGATCCTAAGAAATATGCCACCGAAATTGCATCGGCCCGAACCTTCGTGTTTGTGCGTGACATCGAGCCCCTGTTACAGGCGAACCTCATCAAGGGCGGTGACTTGGATAATGCCATTGTGATCTACGAACGTCAGACCACGCAGGAGCGTCTCGATATGTTGGCTGATATGATTGGCGTGGAGCACCGTGATGCCAACGACCTGGGCTATATCCAGCACAAACCACTGCAGTGGGACAATGAGTGCACACGTCATAAACTGCTTGATATCATCGGTGACATGGCACTGATTGGTAAACCCATCAAGGGACGTATCATTGCTACCCGTCCGGGACATACCATCAACAACAAGTTTGCCCGACTGATGCGGAAGGAAATCCGCAAGCACGAGATACAGGCTCCTTTCTATGATCCCAATGAAGAGCCGATAATGGATGTGAACCGCATCCGTGAACTGTTGCCACACCGTTATCCCATGCAGTTGGTGGATAAAGTTATCTCATTAGGTCCAAACACTATTGTTGGTATCAAGAACATCACGGCCAATGAGCCGTTCTTTCAAGGACATTTCCCACAGGAGCCTGTGATGCCGGGCGTACTGCAGATTGAGGCGATGGCCCAATGTGGCGGTCTGTTGGTGCTGAACACCCTCGAGGAACCGGAGCGCTGGAGCACATATTTTATGAAGATCGACGATGTGAAGTTCCGTCAGAAGGTGGTTCCTGGCGATACACTGATCTTCAAGGTTGACCTGTTGGCACCGGTGCGCCACGGTATCTCATCAATGAAGGGTTATATTTTCGTGGGCGACACGGTAGTAGCAGAGGCATCCTTTACGGCACAAATTGTAAAAAACAAATAAGATATGGCAAATCAGATACATCCATTAGCAATTGTAGACCCTGAGGCTAAACTGGGTGACAACAATATTATCGGCCCCTTCTGCGTCATTGACAAGAATGTCGTGATTGGCAACAACAATACATTCCTAAACAATGTCACGTTACACTATGGTGCCCGTATCGGCAACAATAATGAATTCTTCCCGGGAGCCTCGATTTCAACGAAGCCTCAGGATCTGAAATTCAAGGGTGAGGACACCACTTGTCAGATTGGCGACAATAACTCCATTCGCGAAAATGTTACCATTAGCCGCGGTACGGCCTCAAAGGGTACCACCATCGTTGGTAACGGTAATTTGCTGATGGAGAACATGCATGTGGCTCACGATTGTGTGATCGGCAACGGCTGCATCATCGGCAACTCGACGAAAATTGCCGGAGAGGTAATCATCGACGACTGTGCTATCATCTCAGCCACCTGTCTGTTTCACCAGTTTACACATGTGGGCAGTTATATCATGGTACAGGGCGGTACCCGTACCAGTCAGGATATTCCTCCCTATGTGCTGGCCGGCAAAGAGCCCATCCGCTATGCGGGCGTGAACCTGGTGGGACTGCGCCGGAGAGGCTTCTCAAGGGAGACCATCGATGCCATCCATGATGCCTACCGTATCATCTATTCACAGGGAGTGTTGAAGGACGGTATCGCCATGGCCCGCGAACAGTTTCCCGATTCGAAAGAAGTGGAATATATCTGTTCCTTCATCGAAAACTCAAAACGTGGAGTCATCAGGTAATTGGACAAAACGCTCATCGTCATCACAGGCCCCACAGCCGTCGGCAAGACGCGTCTCTGTATCGACATAGCCAAGCACTTCGGCATCCCCATTATCAATGCCGATTCCCGGCAGATATACAAAGAACTGAAAATAGGCACGGCTTGTCCTACCGATGAGGAGAGACGAGAGGTGCAACATTATTTCGTCGGCACGCTGAGCCTGGAGGACTACTTCAGTGCCTCGCTCTATGAGCAACAGGTAATGGAACTGCTTGAGGAGTTGTTCAAGACATACGACTATGCGTTGATGGCAGGGGGAAGTATGATGTATATTGATGCAGTATGCAACGGTATCGACGATATTCCTACAATTGACGATAAGACCCGTGCAACGATGAAACGGCGACTGCAGGAGGAAGGGTTGGATAATCTATGTAAAGAACTGAAACGACTCGACCCCGACTATTACGAAATCGTTGACAGGCAGAACCCTAAGCGGGTGGTACATGCTCTGGAAATCTGTACGATGACTGGTAGGACTTATACCTCATTCCGCAAACAGGAACAGAAACAACGGCCCTTCCGGATCATCAAGATAGGACTGAACCGAGATCGTCAGGAACTCTACGACAAGATCAATGCCCGCGTGGACGAGATGATGGAAAAGGGATTTCTGGAGGAGGCAAAAGGACTATTCGGCAAGAAACACCTAAACGCTTTGAATACAGTTGGATACAAAGAACTGTTTGAGTATTTTGAAGGTCGCTGGACATTGGAGGAAGCCGTAGAACGCATCAAAGGAAACACCCGTCGGTATGCCCGCAAACAACTGACGTGGTATAAGAAAGACGAACAGATGAAGTGGTTTCATCCGGATCAGAAAGAGGATATCATTCATTACATATTATCTATATAATCATGAAAAAGATATTTGGTAAAGTCATTGGTTGGATAAAAGGTGTATGGCCATGGTATAAGAGTCTATACAAGGGACATCCCTGGTATGTTAAGATATTGGCAGGTTTGGTTTCTGTGGTAGCAGCATTCTTTCTCTATCTGGGTGCCGTCGATACGAATTTCCTCTGGCTCTTCGGTAAGTCGCCCTCGATGTCGACCATCAAGAATAAACGTCCTGCAGAAGCATCGATTATCTATAGTGCTGACAATGTTCAGATAGGTAAGTATTTCAGTGAGAACCGTACGCCCGTAACCTACGATGAGGTGAATCCCGTGTTCTGGAAAGCACTGATTGACACGGAGGACGAACGTTTCTATAGTCATCACGGTATTGACTTCACCGCTTTCGCAGCAGTGGCCAAGGAATATGTCCTGCACCGTGATGCAAGAGGAGCCTCTACTATCACCCAACAGTTGGCCAAGAACCTCTTCCGCACCCGTTCGGAATACTCCACGGGTCTCTTGGGCAATATCCCCGGTATTAAGATGCTCATCATGAAAAGTAAGGAGTGGATCACGGCCTATAAACTGGAGTTCTTCTTTACCAAGGAGGAAATCCTGACACAATATGCCAATACCGTAGACTTCGGCTCCAATGCCTTTGGCATCAAGACGGCCTGTAAGACCTATTTCAACTGCAAACCACAGGATCTGACCGCAGAGAATGCTGCCATCCTCGTGGGCATGCTCAAGGCCACCACCTATTATAATCCGTTGATCAATCCCGAGAACTCGATCAAGCGACGGAACATCGTACTCGACCTCATGCGACAGCACGGTGACCTCACCGCCGATGTCTGCGACTCACTGAAACAACTCGACATCAAACTCGACTACAGCGTGGAGTCGGCCTACGACGGTGATGCAAACTATTTCCGCGAGGCGGTGGCCGACTATCTGAAGAACTGGTGCGAGACATATTTTGACAACCGCAATGCCCTCTATACTGAGGGACTGAAGATATATACCACCATCGACACCCGTATGCAGAAATACGCCGAGGAAGCAGCGCGCAAACAAATGCGCCAGGTGCAGAACAACTTCAACTCACACTGGGGATCCACCAATCCTTGGCAGGACGAAAGACATCAGGAGATCAAGAATTTCATCGAAGATATCGCCAAGCGACAATCCGTCTACAAATACCTCACAAAGAAGTTCAACGGCGATGAAGACTCCATCAATTACTACTTGAATTTGCCTCACAAAGTGAAGGTCTTTGACTATGATGGCGGACAGATAGAGAAGGAAATGTCGACGATGGACTCCATCCGCTACATGGTGCATTTCATGCACTGCGGATTTGTGGCGATGGAGGCAGAGACTGGACATGTGAAAGCCTGGGTGGGCGATGTGGATTTTAAGTCGTGGAAATATGACAAGGTGACGGCGATGCGTCAGCCTGGTTCTACCTTCAAACTCTTCGTCTATACTGAGGCCATGAACCAGGGACTCACACCGTGCGACCGTCGTCTGGACTCCTATTTTGCCATGAAGGCATGGGATCCAGCAAAGAAAAAAGAGACCACGTGGGCACCTACCAATGCCAACGGTTACTTTACGGGCGACTCGATGCCCTTGAAAGTAGCCTTTGCCCAGAGCGTCAATTCCATTGCTGTAAAGTTAGGACAGGAAGTGGGTATCCAGAATATTGTAAATACGGCACACAACATGGGGATCAAGAGTAAACTCGATCCCACACCGTCGCTGGCCCTCGGTTCCAGCGATGTGAACCTCCTGGAGTTGGTAAACAGTTATTGCACCATTGCTAATGATGGTAGGATGCATGAGCCGGTACTGGTGGTACGTATTCTCGACAGGGATGGCAAGGAAATCTATGTCGGTCCCACAGAACAGCGTCAGGCCATTCCTTACAAGAGTGCCTATCTGATGCAGCAGATGCTGTTGGGTGGACTTCGCGAACGTGGTGGTACATCGATGAGCCTCTGGGGCTATGTAGGTGCTTACGACAGAGATACAGAGTTCGGTGGTAAGACAGGTACATCGAATAATCATTCTGATGCGTGGTTCGTGGGTGTCTCCCCCAAACTCGTGGCTGGCGCTTGGGTTGGTGGCGAGTACCGTAGTATCCACTTCCGCACAGGTCAGTTGGGGCAAGGCTCTCGTACGGCCCTACCGATCTGCGGCTATTTCTTCCAGAGTGTTTTGGGCGATCCCAACTTCAAGCAGTACCATGCCAAATTTGGCAAACCGAAGGATGATAATATCCGTCAGGAGATGTATATGAACTGTGCCTATACCTATCACGTGGCTGACTCCGACTCCATCGGCATCGACTCACTTGGCTTGGAGGGTATTGATGAATACATTGAGTTGGATGAAGACGGCAATCCCATTCAACCCATCCAACCCATTGAGGAATCCGAGGCGAACCCCGATCCAGCCGATGTGCCTAATGGCGAAGCAACCAAGGACGAAGATTGACAGAACAGGATTTCGTCGATAAAATTCCTAATTTCGTCGAGAAAAACAATCGATTGCACGAATATTATGTTAATATTTGATAAATTTGTGTATTGTGCGGGCGCACAGAAGAATAGGAGAGAAAATAGTCACCAAAATGTTTGGCTGTTACGAAAAAACTCCATACCTTTGCATCCGTTATCCTGAAAACAATCTTTTTACCTTAGGAAGCTAATACCTATTGAAGATAAGGAGCGATTGCTTGCGAAAGTCGTCGCTTTATTTTTGTCCTTATGCGAAATAGTTAAACTTTCCTAAAACTAAATCACTATTCACTTTTCACTATTCGCTTTTCACTTAAAATTAGTACCTTTGCACCCCGATTAGAGTCCGTAGGGGCTGAGTGAAGTGTGTACGGACGTACACCGCCTCGCGGAAAAAACCCTTTTATACAATAATAAATAATGTACGCAATTGTAGACATTCAGGGTCAGCAGTTTAAGGTGGAACAGGGTCAGAAACTCTTCGTTCACCACATCAAGGATGCCGAAGAAGGCAAGACTGTTGAATTTGACAAGGTGCTGCTCGTAGATGCTGACGGTGCAGTAACGGTAGGTGCTCCGACCGTAGAGGGAGCAAAAGTAGTATGTGAAGTTGTGAACCCGCTCGTAAAGGGCGACAAGGTGATTGTGTTCAAGATGAAGCGCCGCAAGGACTCTCGTAAGCGCAACGGTCATCGTGAGCAGTTCACACAGGTTGAAGTTAAATCAGTAATCGCTTAAAGTTAGGAGGACTTAGAAATGGCTCATAAAAAAGGTGTAGGTAGTTCTAAGAACGGTCGCGAGAGCGCTGCTCAGCGACTGGGCATTAAGATTTTCGGCGGTCAGCAGTGTTTGGCTGGTAACATCATCGTTCGCCAGCGTGGTACAAAGCACAATCCTGGTAACAACGTAGCCATCGGTAAGGATGACACCTTGTTCGCCCTCGTTGACGGAACTGTTCAGTTCCACAAAGGCGCACGCAACAAGAGCGTTGTTTCGGTGATTCCTAACGCTGAGGCCTAATTATTTTCAAACAAAAAAAACTTATTCCAAACAAACAACAGAGTCCCACTCTCCTACGGAGAGCGGGATTTCTGCTTTTTTATGGTTTTTTATTTTGTAGTATCGGCAAAAATAATTAATTTTGCAAACTAGAATTGAATTCAACTTATAAATACGTATTTAATATGTTAACACTCAAACTCATCAGTGAGCAAACTGAACGTGTGGTCAAGGGCTTGGAGAAGAAGCATTT
>JAGCRH010000053.1 GCA_017964785.1 Prevotella sp. | reverse complement strand
TTTTGTTCTTCGCTCGTTTTTTCGTATCTTTGCACCCGACAATCGGTTCACCTTTAGGTGACTAATAGGGAATCGGGTGGAAATCCCGAGCAGACCCGCTGCTGTGAGTCGTCTTTTTCGGCGCAAACACATCGTCACTGAGATTATCGGGAAGACGTTTGCTGCCAGACGACAAGTCAGAAGACCTGCCGATTTGTTTTGGTCGTTTGCCTGTCTCTGGGATTAGACGGCAACGAGGAAATAGAGAGGTGAAGAAGTGAAAAGTGAAAGGTATGGGATAGGTATCTGCGTGAAGCGGTGGCGGATTGTTCTGCTGCTACTTTTCACTTTTTACTTTTCGCTTTTCACTTCTATGGCGCAGAGCAGATTGGATTCTGTACAACATGTTCGGGAGATTGTCGTGGTGTCAAGACCTGCTATGCGAGAGGTGGTACCGAGTCAGAAGCTGAACGGTGAGATGTTGGAAAAACTCAATACCCACTCCGTAGCCGATGCCCTGCGTTATTTCTCTGGCATCCAGTTGAAGGACTATGGCGGTGTGGGTGGTATCAAGACTGTAAACATCCGTTCGATGGGAACACATCATTTAGGTATCTCCTACGACGGTGTGCAGTTGGGCAATGCCCAGAACGGACAGATAGACCTGGGACAGTTCTCGCTCGACAATGTGGAGGAGATCACTCTCTACAATGGTCAGAAGAGTGCCATCTTCCAACCCGCCTCCGACTTCGGGAATGCAGGAGCCATCTATATCCGTACGAAGGCACCTGATCTCTCCATGCAGAATTATCGGTTGAAGTTTAAGGCGCAGTATGGAAGCAGTGATATGTTCCGATTCTCGACTCTCTGGGAACAGAGACTTTCTGAAGCAGTGAGTTCTTCAGTGAGTGCGGGTTTCCTGACAGCCAGTGGAAAGTATAAGTTCCGTTACGAACGGCGCTATCCGAACGGTGAGACAGCCTGGGACACAACCGCCGTGCGTCAGAACGGCGACATCCATGCCGAACGTATCGAGGCAAACCTCTTCGGACGACTGGATCAGGGCGGTTGGCAGGTGAAGGGTTATCTCTACAATTCCGCAAGAGGCATCCCTGGGGCCATCGTCAATAACGTGTGGCGAAGAGGAGAGCGCCAACAAGACCTGAACACCTTTGTGCAGGCAGCCTTCGACAAGAACATCGGCAACGGATTCAGTACCCGTTGGCTGGCGAAGTACGCCTACTACAACACCCACTATGTGAATAAGGACTCCACGCAACTGCCCGTTGACAACCGCTACAAGCAACAGGAGTTCTATCTCTCTACCGCCAACGTGCTGGAACTGCTACCCAACTGGAGTGCCTCGCTGAGTTACGACTTCAAGTGGAACAAACTCAATGCCGACACCTATAATTTCGCCTTCCCGACACGTCTCTCCAACCTCGTGAGTCTGGCTACTGCCGTCGATTACAAACACCTGAAGGCACAAGGCTCCGTGCTCGCCACCTTCATCCACGATAAGACACATCACGGGAGTCATTCGCTCTCGAAACTCACCCCTGCCCTCTTCGTGAATATCTATCCCTTCCGAGGCACGTTCTTCTCGATGCGGGCCTATGTGAAGAAGAGTTTCCGCATGCCCACCTTCAATGACCTCTACTATACCGATATGGGTAATGCCAACCTCGTGCCGGAGAGTGCCTTGCAGTACGATGCAGGCTTCGCCCTCAACAAGCACTTCGAGCATGGCGTCATCCGTCATGCGGAGATGCACTTCGATGCCTATTATAATACCGTACACGACAAGATCGTGGCCTACCCCAAAGGACAGCAGTTCCGTTGGACGATGCTCAACCTGGGTAAGGTGCATATCAAGGGCATTGATGTGGAGGCAGAGGCAGACTTCCAGATTGGCAAGGATCTGGTGGCTACGGCCCGGGCCCAATACACCTACCAAGATGCACGAGACGTGACGGACCCCGATGATAGTTATTACAACGACCAGATACCCTACATCCCCTGGCATTCCGGCTCCGCCATCCTCGGCCTCAGTTACAAGAACTGGGATCTGAACTACTCGTTCATCTATGCAGGCGAACGCTACGACGAACAGGAGAATATTCTCTATAACCACATGGAACCCTGGTACACCAGCGACCTGAGCCTTGTCTGCCAATTCCAATGGCAGAAGGTGCTCTGGAGGGCGCAACTGGATGTCAATAATATCTTAGACCAGGACTACGAGGTTATTGTCAACTACCCCATGCCGGGTCGTAACTATGCCGTCACTTTAAGTGTTGAGATATGAAACGACTATGGCTTTACATATGGCCCCTCCTGATGCTCGCCTCTTGCAGAGACGATGTGATGGTGGTACCGATGGAGGATATCAACACTGGTGGGAAGACGGTGAAGAGTGAGATCATCGGGATGTACCTGCTCAACGAGGGGAATATGGGTTCCAACAAATCAACCCTCGACTACCTCGACCTCTCGGGAAATGACGAGACGGTGCATTACTATAGAAATATCTATTCCGAGCGAAACCCCACTACGGTGATGATGCTGGGCGATGTGGGCAACGACTGTCAGATATACGGCTCGCGCCTCTGGCTCGTCATCAACTGTTCCAACAAGGTGGAGGTGGCCCGTGCTGAGGATGCTGTCAGAATTGGAAAGGTGGACATCCCCAACTGTCGCAATGTGACGTTTAAGGATGGTTTTGCATACGTCTCTTCGTATGTCAGTCCCGTCTATGGCGATGGCACCTCACCCTTAGGGATGGTCTATAGAGTAGACACACTTTCATTGCAGAAGACAGACTCCTGTACTGTCGGATACCAGCCCGAAGAGATGGCTATCCTCGGCAATCATCTTTTCGTTGCGAATAGTGGAGGCTATCAGGGGATGACGGGACAGGGCTATGAGAGTACGGTGAGTATGATAGATCTCAAGACGATGCAGGAGACAGACAAGATAGAGGTGGCTCCTAACCTGCACCATGTGAAGGCCGACAGATACGGACAACTCTGGGTGACGGCCCGAGGCAACTATACCAATGAAACGGGCAGTCTCTGGTGGCTGACAAAGGATGCTAATGGCAAGATGCAGGTTGGCGGACACCTGGACCAGGCCGTCAGCGACCTGTGCATCGTGGGTGACTCGCTCTATTTCTACGGCAGTCAGTGGAGCGAGGTGACGATGAAGAATACCGTCACCTACGGCATCATCAATGTACGTACCCACCAGATTGTCACCAACAGCCTCTCCACTGCCCCGGAGATCCAGAAGATCCGTATGCCCTATGGCATCATCGTGAATCCCATTCACAGGGACTTCTACCTGATGGATGCCAAAAACTATGTTTCCAGCGGTGAACTGCTGCACTTCCTCCCCGACGGTACCTTCGACTGGAAGGTGAAGACTGGCGACATACCCGCTCACGCAGCGTTCCGATTTAAATTAGGAATTAGAAATTAGGAATTATGATTACCGTGCTTTCGAATTACAGGACAAAAATGATGGTAAGGGTATTGGCGGTTTTACCTCTTTACCTTTTTACCCTTTTACCCTTATCTGCCCAGCGGATGGACGATGTGACGGAGCACTCGAAATATATCCAGGCGGTAGATGAATACCGCCCGGCTCCCGGACAGTATGTCAACGACGCACCAGAATACGAGGAAGGCGACACGGAGGCCGATATGATTCGCAAATGCAACGAAAATCTTGCAGGCAAGAGTCTTACAGACCCGGATGCCCATATCGTTGCCCTCGGCGGCTGGGGCGGCTATATCACTTTCCACTTCGACCACTCCATCGCCAATCTTCCTGGTCAGCGCGACTTCGCCGTCTGGGGCAATGCCTATCAGGAGATGAAAAAACTCGTCTTCGGCGGCATGAATGAGGCGGGTGTGGTGATGGTGTCAAAAGATGCCAATGGCAACGGTCTGCCTGACGACCCCTGGTATGAAATCAGTGGCAGTTGCGACGTGGATAGTGTAGGAAAAGTGATGTATGACTATGAGGTAACATACCACAAGAACCCGATGGGAGACATTCCCTGGATAGACAATCGTGGCAATAGTGGCACCATCGACCGTAACCACTACCATACACAGGAGTATTATCCCCAGTGGTTACCCGACGGACTGACATTCCGAGGCACCCGTCTGCCCAACAATATGCAGAACCTCTCTGACAAGGTGGATCAGGGCTGGAGCCCCTATTACTATGTGCTCATCGGCTTCCGTTATGGCTATGCCGACAACCTGCCCAACTTCACCGACAATGCTGATGCTACCTCTTATAATTATGAGGGCTGTGGTATCGATATCTCCTGGGCTGTCGATGAGAACCGCCAGCCTGTCCACCTCGACTTCATCGACTTCGTCAGAGTCTATACGGGTTTGAACCAGAAATGTCCCCAGCCCGAATGGTGGGGCGAGACCTCTACGGAGTTTGCGGGTGCCGAGGATATCCACCTCGAAGCCTCACTTCAGGCCATCCGTCAGGCACAGGAGATGGCCCGCAAAGCCGATGTTGACGGAGACGGACACATCACAGCCAGTGATATCATTGCCATCACCGATGTCATATTCGGCAAAACAGACAGAATCACTCGCGAAGCAGCCGACGTCAACGGTGACGGAAGCGTGACAGTGGCTGACATCATCGCCGTAGTCAATATGATCTATAGTCAACTTTATTAATAAACATGTTTCACTTTAAAACAAAACAGTTATGAAAACAAAAAAATTTTTCGCACTCGCAGCCATCGTAGGTGGCTTTGCAATGTCATTCACCGCTTGTAGCAATGAGGACAATTCCATTGGTGACATTGGTGACATCATCCCGGAAACAGAACAGTATCTCATCTCTTTTGAAAGCCAGCCTTTGAATGCTAACGGCTATTGGTGTGGTGACGAGACAGGTACGCCGTTCGACAACTGGGGATCCCAAGCCTACAGTTGTTTCTACACTGAGTCTGATACCAAATTCGTAGCCAACTATACCCCTGCCTGGGCCAGTTGGTCGGGCTTTGCCATCTCTAACCGTACAGCAACGACCTTTAGTTCTGAAACGATGACACCCGACCAGTTCAACTGTATCGCTGGTGGTGCACATAGCGGCGACAACTTCTGTGTGGTCTATACTTTCGGCGAGAGCATTGAATTTGAAAAGCCCGTCACTCTGAAGGGCTTCTGGTACACCAACAATGCCTGGACCGTGGACGCCATCCTCAATGGCGACGGTATGACTCCTGGCAAGTTCGAGGCAGAAGACTGGCTGTCATGCTACATCATGCCAACACCTGCCAACGGATCGATGAGTGGTGCCCGTTATGAGATCAGTCTCGCCAAGGACGGCGACTATGTCAAGGAGTGGAAGTACTGTGACCTGAGCAATGTTGATGCCTTCAAGAACATCAGTTCTATCTCCTTCGGCTTCGGTGGTTCGAGGGCAAACGACTATGGTCTGACCACACCAACCTACATCTGTATCGATGATATCGAGATTATAAAGTAAAAGACCTTGAAATACGTTAAATTATTATTCCTGGTGACATTGTTCTCTGCCTGCAAGGGGGGCCAGACCTCCTCTGTGCAGGCCGAGGGCGACACCGTCACCTTCAAGTACGCCACCCTGCTTAGTGTCGTGAGATACGATGGCTATGTGGTGGCGTCACTTCAAAACCCGTGGAAAGAGGGGATGACACTGCATCGGTATGTGCTCATCCCCTCTTCTGCTAGTTCGGCGGATCAACAAACTGCCGAAACTTTGGCAAAAGCAAACGGTTCCACTATCATCCGTACACCACTGACTCATTCCACCATCTTCACCACAGTCCACTGCGCCATGCTGATGTCACTCGGCAAGGAAGACTGTATCTCTGGTGTAGCCGATTTGAAGTACATCAAGATTCCCTGGATTCAGGAACAGGTGAAAAAAGGCAAGATCGCCGATGTGGGCGACGGACTCAGTCCTGTGGTGGAGAAGATTATCGACCAGCGGCCTGATGCCATCTTCCTCTCTCCTTTCGAGAACAGCGGGGGCTACGGCAAACTCGAAGAGATAGACATCCCCCTCGTGGAGTGCGCCGAATATATGGAAAAGACACCCTTGGGCCGTGCTGAGTGGCTACGTTTCTACGGCATCCTCTTCGGCTGTGAGCAGAAGGCCGATAGTCTGTTTGACGAGGTTGACAAACACTACAACGATCTAAAAAAACTGATAACAAAAAAGAACCGTCCCTCTGTGTTACTCGACAAGGTGACAGGCAGTGTCTGGTATGTGCCAGGCGGTCAGAGCACCATCGGACAGATGATTCAGGATGCAGGTGGTGATTATCCTTGGGCGAAGGATGAGCACAGCGGCTCTGTCTCCCTCCCCTTCGAGGCTGTCTTGGAGAAGGCTGGTGAGGCTGATGTGTGGCTCTTCCGCTACAGCAGCGACCACGACATCACCTATGCCGAACTCAGCGCCGAGCATCATGGTTACGACCAGTTCAAGGCTTTCCGCCAGAAGAATGTCTATGGCTGCGATGTCGAACGTTCCCCGTTCTATGAAGAGTCTCCCTTCCGTCCCGACTGGCTCCTCAACGACTTCATCCGCATTCTCCACCCCAAAATCGAAGGCCTCGCCCCCCCCCGCTACTACAAGAAACTGTAGATTTTTCCCATTAAGGGGATTTGATGTTACAGGGTGCAAAGTAATTAAAAAAATCGTAAATTCTTCCCTTGTTACAATAGATTTGCGTAATTTTGCACCCTGATATGAGTATAACCCGCATAGTAAGGAAAGTGTTTGAGGCTCGCCAGCGGGAACTGGAGAAGCATCAGAACGGAGGAGAGACCCTGCAAAGGGCTGTGCTGAGTCGTCTGGTTGCTGAGGCTCAGGACACGGAATACGGACGGAGCCATGCCTTCGTCTCCATGAAAGGCTACGAGGACTTTGTAAAACACATCCCCGTGAATACCTACGAGGAACTAAAAGAGTCGATAGACCGTATGCGTCACGGTGAGACGGATATCCTCTGGCCGGGTCGGGTCAGGTGGTATGCGAAGTCATCCGGTACCACCAACGACAAGTCGAAATTCATCCCCGTCAGTCGGGAAGGCTTGAAGCGGATGCACTATCAGGGTGGCTTCGACGCTGTGGCAATGTATCTGCGAAACAACCCGAAATCGAAAATCTTCGACGGACGGGCCCTCATCCTCGGTGGCAGCCATGCACCTAATTATAATCTGAAGGACTCATTAGTGGGTGACCTCAGCGCCATCCTCATCGAAAACATCAACCCGTTGGCCAACCTTGTCCGTGTGCCGAAGAAGCAGACCGCCCTTATCGGCGACTTCGAGATCAAACGCGACAAGATTGCCCGTGAGGCAATGAACAAGAACGTGACGAATATCTCAGGAGTGCCATCTTGGATGCTCTCCGTGCTGACACGGATGATGGAGATCACAGGAAAGACTCATCTGGAAGAGGTCTGGCCGAATATCGAGATGTTCTTCCACGGTGGTGTGGCCTTTACGCCCTATCGCAAGCAATACGAGCAACTCATCACCTCGCCCAATATGCATTATATGGAGACCTATAATGCCAGTGAGGGTTTCTTCGGCTTGCAGGATAATCCGACAGACAAGTCAATGCTTCTGATGCTCGACTATGATGTCTTTTATGAATTCATTCCGATGGACGGAGGCGACCCAGTGCCTCTTTGGGCGGTGGAGACGGGTAAGAACTACGCAATGGTGATCTCCACCTGTTGCGGACTCTGGCGCTATGAGATCGGTGACACCATCCAATTCACGTCGACCAATCCATATAAGTTCATCATCACAGGTCGTACGAAGCATTTCATCAATGCCTTCGGTGAGGAACTGATCGTGGACAATGCTGAAAAGGGACTGGCCTACGCCTGTGAACAGACAGGTGCCGAGGTGTCGGAGTATACTGCTGCCCCCGTCTTTATGGATGCAAATGCGAAGTGCCGTCACCAATGGATCATTGAGTTTGCCAAGCGACCTGCTGACCTTCAGCAGTTTGCGGAGTTGCTCGACAAACGTTTGCAGGAAATCAACAGCGACTACGAGGCCAAGCGCTATAAGAATATCACCTTACAGCCTCTTGAGATCATTGAGGCCCGTCCAAACCTTTTCAACGACTGGCTGAAACAGCGTGGGAAGTTGGGTGGACAGCACAAGGTGCCCCGCCTGAGTAATAGTCGAGAGACGATAGAGCAACTGCTGGGATTGAATGAGAGGTGAGAGGTAAGAGGTGAGAAGTAAGAGAAATGTAAATAAGCGAGAAAAGAGAAGATGTCAAAGAGGAAAGGCAATACAGAATATATGCGGATGCTTGTGGCGGCAGGGGTAATCTCTTACCTCTTGCCTCTCACTTCTTACCTCTTTTCTTCTTGTGCCAGGATGGGATCGCCCGATGGCGGCTGGTACGATGATGACCCGCCACAGGTCATTGGGGCATCACCAGCGGATCAGGCCACGAATGTGAAACAAAAGAAAGTGACGATCTATTTCGATGAATACATCAAACTGGAAGATGCGACGAACAAGGTCGTCGTCTCGCCCCCTCAGTTGGAGATGCCAGAGATCAAGGCTGCCGGTAAGAAGATTGTAGTAGAACTGAAGGACACGCTCAAGGAGAACACCACCTATACCATTGACTTCAGTGATGCTATCAGCGACAACAATGAAGGTAATCCGATGGGTAACTTCACCTATAGTTTCTCAACGGGTGAGCAGATTGATACCTTCGAGGTATCGGGCTATGTGCTGGATGCCAGCAATCTGGAACCCGTGAAGGGTATCTCTGTCGGACTCTATGCCGACCTGACTGACTCCGCCTTCAAGACCAAGCCTATGATGCGTGTGTCACGTACTGACGGCAGCGGGCATTTCGTGGTGAAGGGTGTGGCACCTGGTACGTATCGGGCCTATGCCTTACAGGAAAACGACGGAGACTTCCGTTTTACACAGAAGAGTGAGATGATTGCCTTCAGCCACGACATCTTCGAGCCCTCATCGAAGCCCGATACCCGTACAGATACCGTCTGGCGCGACTCGCTGCATATTGATGCCCTGTTGCAGGTGCCCTATACCCATTTCCTGCCCGACGATATCACACTGCTTGCCTTTACCCATACGCAGACAGACCGTTCGCTGTTGAAGACGGAGCGTGTGGAACCGAACAAGTTCTCGATGTATTTCACTTATGGCGACTCCCTCTTGCCGGAAATCAAAGGTCTGAACTTCAATGCCGACAGTGCCTTTGTCATTGAGACCAACGAGCAGCGTGACACCATCCACTACTGGTTGCGCGACACGATGCTTGTCAATATAGACACCCTGATGATGGATATCTCCTATCGGATGACAGACACGCTGGGTAATCTGGTGTTACAAACCGACTCAGCCCTTGAGGCCTTGGCAAAGGTACCCTACGAGAAGCGCATGAAGGAGCAGGCCAAGGAAATAGAGAAATGGCAGAAGGAACAGGAAAAGAAAAAGAAACGGGAGGAGAAGTACGACTCCATCTATCCCGTAAAGGCGTTGGAACCGAAATATAATGTACCCTCGCAGTTGAATCCCGATGAGAAAGTGACCATCGAGATGCCAGTGCCGTTAATGTATTGCGACACCTCTGCCGTCCATCTCTATTCGCAGATAGACACCCTCTGGTATAAGGCAGAGTGCGAGTTCCGTCCTGTGGAGAATGCCATCCGGCAGTACGAAATTATTGCAGACTGGAAGCCCGGTCTGGAATACAGTCTTGAGATTGACTCTGCGGCTTTCGTGGATTTATACGGTCTTGTGTCAAATCCCTACAAACAGGGCATCAGGGTGAAAAAGACAGAAGAGTACAGTTCGTTGCTGTTCAATATCAGTGGTGTGGATGCTGTCGACTCTACCATTGTCGTACAGATGCTGAACAGTTCCGGTGGTGTATTGAAGGAAGTACGTGTTGAAGGAAATTCGGCTAAGTTCAATTATGTCAGTCCTGGCAAATACTATTTCTGTGCCTATATTGATGCCAACAACAACGGGCAATGGGATACAGGCGACTATGATGCCGACCGTCAGGCGGAGGCCGTGTATTATTATCCGAGGGAGATAGAGTGCAAGGAGAAGTGGGATGTCACAGAATCCTGGAACCTGACCTCCACGCCCCGTTTTAAGCAGAAGCCTCTGGCGATTACCAAGCAGAAACCCGACAAGGCCAAGCAACTCAAGAACCGTAATGTCGAACGTGCCAAGCAACTCGGTATCGAGTACCTCAAGACAAAAGGAATCAGACTGTAAAAAGTAGAAAAATGGATATGAAGAAAAAAGTATATGATATGGTAACAGGTATGGTAAGATGTCTTTTACCTTTTTACCTTTTTACCTTTTTACCTTTATCTGTTTCTGCCCAGTGTGGCATAGACAATACGGCATTTAAGTCGGGTGAGGCCCTTGAATACGACCTCTACTTCAACTGGCAGTTCATCTGGGTGAAGGTAGGATCAGCTTCGATGGATACCAAGATGACGAAGTTTGAGGGCAAGGATGCCTGGAAGTCGTATCTTATCACCCGAGGCAACAGTAAACTCGATAAATATTTCATGATGCGCGACACGCTGCTCAGTTACTGTAACCCCGACCTCTCACCGCTTTATTTCCGCAAGGGAGCCCGTGAAGGCAGCCGTTACTACGTGGATGAGATCTGGTACTCTTATCCTAATGGCAACTGCCAGTTGAAGAAGCACCGTATTGATGCCGATGGCGAGCAGCACTGGAAAACCAGCACCTATAAGAACTGTATCTACGATATGATGTCTATCTTCCTCCGTGCCCGTAACTTCGATGCCTCGAAGATGAAGAAGCACCAGACCATCGCCATGCCTA
Source organism: Prevotella sp. (assembly GCA_017964785.1). GTDB lineage: Bacteria > Bacteroidota > Bacteroidia > Bacteroidales > Bacteroidaceae > Prevotella. The sequence goes on along the minus strand of JAGCRH010000053.1, from coordinate 34,078 downwards.
TCAGTGATGCTCGTCACCTGACGAACTCCTGGCTCGAATACCGTGGTAAGGAGAACTTCAAGATGAACGGTACAAAGGAAAAGTTCCGTTGTCTGGTATTCTCGTTCTATGAGCGTGAGGACGGCAAGAGCCATGAGTTGATCCGGTTCTATATCACCGACGACCAGAACCATATCCCCGTACGTCTGGATATGTTCCTCAGTTTCGGCTCCGCCAAGGCTTTCCTCAAGGGTTACTCAGGTGTTCGCAGTCCGATGACTTCGAAGATCAACTAAAAGCCGCTTATAGTTCCTCGCCAAACGGGGCGGCACTGACGCTTTTGAGGTTCTTCTCTAACTGAGCCGTGCTACTGGCCCCAACGAGTACGGAGGTGACGCCTTTCTGGTGGAGGATCCAGGCGAGTGCCATCTCTGCCAGTGTCTCACTGCGGCTGCCTGCCACCTCATTGTAATACTTTAGTTTCTCTAAGAGTTGCGGTGTCAGCATCTCTTTTCTCAGGAACTTCTCCTTGGCCATCCTACTGTCTGCCGGAATACCGTTCAGGTAGCGGTCTGTCAGCAGCCCCTGTGCCAACGGAGAGAAGGCGATGAACCCCACCCCTTTCTCAGCGCAGAAATCGAGGATACCCTCGTCCTGCGGCTTGCGGTCAAGCATATTGAGCCGTCCCTGATAGATTAGCAAGGGCACATCGTGCGCTTTCAGATAGTCATAGCCGAAGCGAAGCGGTTCAAGGGGCCAGTTGGAGATGCCTACATAGAGGGCCTTGCCCTGACGGACAATATCCACCAATGCCTGCAGTGTCTCTTCCAACGGGGTGTTGGGATCGTAGCGGTGACTATAGAAGAGGTCCACATAGTCTATCCTCATCCGTTTCAGACTCTGGTCGAGCGAGGCCATCAGGTACTTCCTGCTCCCCCAGTCGCCGTAAGGCCCAGGCCACATGTCGTAGCCTGCTTTCGTCGAGATGAAGAGTTCGTCACGATAAGGACGGAAATCCTCGTCCATGAGTCGTCCCAGCGTCTCCTCAGCAGAGCCATAGACAGGACCGTAGTTGTTGGCTAAGTCGAAGTGGGTGATACCATGATCGAAGGCGTAGTGGGTAATCTCCCGGCTCCGTTCGTAGGGATCCACGCTTCCGAAATTATGCCAGAAGCCGAGGCTCACCTTAGGCAATAATACACCTGAACGCCCACAGCGCTCGTACTCCATCCCATTCGTGTAACGGTTCTTATCCGCCAGATACAGTTCCTTCATACTAATTGTTTTTGGTATTCTGGTTGCAAAGATACGAATAAAATGAGAATAAAGAACTAAGAATTAAGAAAAAATGCGTACCTTTGCGGACAAAAAAAGAAAGATAATGACACTACAGGAAAAAATGCAGTCCTTCACCGATGCCGGTCTGTATGAACAAGACCAGTACATCGACTTTGAGCCAGAGGGCCATATTTACACGTACAAAGGCCAACAGCGGCTCTTGTCCGTCAGTTCACTGATAGCCTATTTCTTTGAACGCTTCGATGCGGAGGCAGCAGCCCGTCGGCAGTGGGAGCGCTACGGCATCCCCATCGAAGAGACGCTGACGAAATGGGACCGTAACAGCAAGATGGCCTGCGAGGTGGGCACGTTCGTACACGAACAGACGGAGAACTTTTTCCGTGATGGCTCTTTCGGAACCGACTATGCCTTTGAGTATGCAGGAGCCGTCGAGCATATCAGCGTGGAACGGGAAAAGCAGCATTTCCTCTGTTTTGTTAAAGATTACCGTATTGCGCCCTATCGTCAGGAGTGGCCTGTCTTCGATACGGAACTGAATATTGCTGGCACCATCGACATGATCTGCAAGGAGGCTGACGGTGAGTTTACTATCTACGACTGGAAGCGCAGTGGCAAGGTGGTGAACACGCAGGGTGCTCCCATTGTCGAGGGCTTTGCCGGCAAGCGTGGCTTCAACGGTATCAGTCTGCCCGATACACCTTATTATCATTATTGTATGCAGCAGAACCTCTACCGTTATATGTTAGAGAAAAACTACGGCATCCGCATCAAGGCAATGAATTTAGTGGTGCTCTGTCCCGACTATCCCACCTACTATGTGGCCCCCGTCCCCAAAATGGACGAGGTCATCGACCAGATTATTGCTGCCTGCAAAATAAACAACTTGGGGTATTCTCTACTTGACAAATAGAAACCTTTGGCAATGGTCAGTTGAACCTCGTTTTTTCAGATGAATTCTAAGTGGTCGTTCTGCAAAAACTCCCACATGCATTCCTTCATATCCATCATGTATTTCAGATGATGGAAATTGTCAATCTTCCATTCTCCATCCTCGTACACCAGGTCAACACGTGCAGGCATATAGGTATCAGGGGTATATACGGTGAAGTCGATGCTGGCAAAACGTTCATTGTCGGCACCGATATGGCAGTACTTGACCTCAAACTCGTCGAAACTGACGATATTTGTGTCATAGGCCATCGTCCAGTGGTTGACTTCAAAGAACATATTGTTTGTTTGGAACTCCTTTCTGCGTACAGCCGCCAGCAATTCGTTCCACGACTTTGAACAATAAGCCTTATCGAGCAGGTCGCTGTCTACGCTCCCGCCCAGGTTTTGACTCTCGTGTTTGACAATGTTGTAGATGTTACGTACCTGTTCCAACACGATTCCACTCTCCACTTGTAATGCCATCTCAGATGCCAGATGATCGGCTTTGGTTACAGAATCTTTCAGAATCACCTGGCCAGAGTCCACCACATTGGAATCTTCATGACCTAATCCTCCACAGCATGCCATCATCAGACATCCGTCTAACAGCAATGCTACTGATAAAATGCCAACTATGTGTTTCAAAATCTAATGTATATGGTTATGGTGACTAATTTCGGCCGCAAAATTACACAAAAAAACTGAACCAGCAAATTATTATGAAAAAAGAATGGTAAAATTAGATGATTTTTCGTAACTTTGCACCCGCAAAACAGAAAAAAGACATTAAAATAAGAATAAATTATGGCAAAGAAAGCACTTTTGATGATTCTCGACGGATGGGGAATCGGTAAGCATGGTAAGGGTGACGTGATTTTTAATACCCCCACACCTTACCTCGATCTGTTAACAGCAACATCAGCCCACTCTCAGTTGCAGGCCTCTGGTGAGGATGTCGGTCTGCCCGACGGTCAGATGGGTAACTCAGAGGTGGGTCACCTCAATATCGGTGCTGGACGCATCGTGTATCAGGATCTGGTGAAGATCAACCGTGCCTGCAAGGATGGCTCTATCATGGAGAATCCCCAGGTAAAGGCTGCCTATACCTACGCCAAGGAAAACAACAAGAAATTGCACCTAATGGGTCTGACTAGCGATGGTGGTGTGCACTCCAGCCTCGACCATCTGTTCAAACTCATCGAAATCGGTAAGGCATACGGTTTGAAAAATCAGGTGTTTGTACACTGCTATATGGACGGTCGTGATACCGACCCCAAGAGTGGTAAGGGCTTTATCGAGCAGGTTTCGAAGGTCTGTGCTGCCAATGATGCTGCCATCGCTTCGATTGTAGGTCGTTTCTACGCCATGGATCGTGACAAGCGCTGGGAGCGTGTGAAGGAGGGCTACGACCTGATCGTGAACGGCACGGGTAAGCAGGCTACGGATATGGTTCAGGCCATGCAAGAGAGTTACGACGAGGGTGTGACGGATGAGTTCATCAAGCCGATTCACAATGCTTCTGTCAATGGCACTATCGAAGAAGGTGATGTCGTCATCTTCATCAACTTCCGTAACGACCGTGCCAAGGAGATGACCATCGCCCTGACGCAGGAGGATATGCCTGAGCAGGGTATGAAGACCATCCCAGGACTGCAATACTACTGCATGACCCCATACGATGCTAACTTCAAGGGTGTTCATATCCTCTTCCCCAAGGAGAATGTAGAGGACACCCTGGGCGAGTACCTGAGCAAGCAGGGCAAGAAGCAACTCCATACTGCCGAGACGGAGAAATATGCACACGTGACCTTCTTCTTCAATGGTGGTCGTGAGGCTCCTTATGAGAATGAAGATCGTATCCTGGTGCCCTCTCCAAAGGTGGCTACCTACGATTTAAAGCCCGAGATGAGCGCCTATGAGGTGAAGGACAAACTTGTGGCTGCCATCAACGAGGCCAAGTACGACTTCATCGTCGTGAACTTCGCCAACGGTGATATGGTGGGTCATACGGGTATCTACAACGCCATTGCCAAGGCTGTCTGGGCTGTGGACAACTGTGTGCGTGAGGTTATCGAGGCTGCCAAGGCCAACGACTACGAGGCTATCATCATTGCCGACCACGGTAATGCAGACAACGCTATCAACCCCGATGGTACGCCCAACACTGCACACTCACTCAACCCTGTGCCGTTTATCTACGTGACGAACAACAACAGCGCCACTGTGAAGGACGGTCGCCTGGCCGACGTGGCTCCTTCCGTTCTGCACATCATGGGATTGGAGCAGCCTGCCGACATGACGGGTGAGAACCTGATTACGGATTAACCGTAACATCATATAATAAAGAAAAGCGCGGCTCGTTTTGAGTCGCGCCTTTTCATTTCTTATGGTATGTAACCAAACCTTCCATTGGGCTCTTGGCAACATGTCCGATGATAAAACCTTCCGCACGGGCTGCTGCTTTCAACTGGTCGGGATAGTGTTGGGCCATGCTACCTACAAAACTGACAGGCAGGTCACGACGACCGTAGGGCTTGATGTTTCGCTGGAAGAAACTGCGGAAATTATCAACCACCAACTGTTGCAAAAGTGGATTGTCAAGATGTTCACCAATAAATAAGGAGGTGGTAGCCAGGAAGCGATTGGCCATGGGTTCATGATAGACTTTACGGATAACATCGGCCTGCGTTAGTTTCTCTTTACTCAGGTACTCATCCCGGATGCTCGCAAAGTCTGGATTCTTGAAGATAGCATTCATGAACATTCGTCCCAGCACGGAACCGCCACCCTCGTCGCCCAAGATATAGCCCAGTGCAGGAGTGTTCTGCACGATTTCCTGTCCGTTGTACAGGCAACTATTGGCTCCTGTTCCCAGGATACAGGCAATACCCTCCTCCTGTTGGCAGAGGGCGCGGGCAGCACCCATCAGGTCACTATATACCTCAACAGTCTGCGTCGAGAGGACACTCGTCAGCAACTGACGCATGTGTGGTGCATGGACTGGTGTACATCCGCTACCATAGAACACCACATTGAGGTTTGACAGCAATGGTGTTTCCAGAACGCCAGAGTCTATCAGACGGGCTCGGGGGAAGGATGACAGTTGTTGTACCAGTTCCTGTCCGATAATCTGCCTGATCTGTTCAGGTGTCTGGTGGATGGGCGTGATACCCTGAGTTTGAAACGTGGCGATTATGCCATTTCCATCACGGTCGGATGGGTTAAGAAGCGTCCAGTCAGCCTTTGTGCTACCACTGTCAGCGATCAGTATGAGGCTATTCTTCAACATTTGATAATATAATTAGTTATTTCAACGGCAAAGATACAACTTTTTCTTGAAACTACAAAAAGTTTATGAGAAAAGATTGTTTGAAAGATTACGCGAATGCCCCAGTCTTGAAGAATTACATTTTTCTTGGAAAATATGACGTTATTCGGGATAAAATGAGTAACTTCGCAGCCAAAATAGTTATAGAGATGAATGTACAGATAGAAGAAACTTGGAAGGGCCACCTTGGCGCAGAGTTCGAGAAACCGTATTTCGTACAGTTGACGACAGCCGTGCGACAGGAGTATATGCAGACCACCTGTTATCCTCCAGGACGACTGATCTTCAATGCCTTTAACCTCTGTCCGTTTGACAAGGTGAAGGTGGTGATTATCGGACAGGATCCGTATCACGAGCCAGGACAGGCCCATGGATTGAGTTTCTCCGTGCAGGACGGCGTGATGTTTCCACCCTCACTGCAAAACATCTTCAAGGAGATACAGGATGACCTCGGTACGCCTATTCCTGCCTCTGGCAATCTGACACGCTGGGCTGAACAGGGTGTATTGCTGCTGAATGCCTCGCTGACGGTGAGAGCCCACCAGGCGAATAGTCATTCTACGCTGGGTTGGCAGAAGTTCACGGATGCAGCCATTCAGGCATTGGCGACACATCGCGAACATATCGTCTATATGCTCTGGGGCGGCTATGCCAGAAGCAAGGCTTATATGATTGACAAGAGCAAGAATCTTGTATTAGAATCTGTGCACCCCTCGCCGCTTTCTGCCAATCGTGGTGGCTGGTTCGGCCAGCATCAGTTCTCCCGCTGCAATACCTACTTGCAAGAAAACGGCATGAGTCCCATTGAGTGGTAACTTTTCACTTATCACATCTAATGAAACTACCTCCCATAATTCAAGTTGGCGACGTGCTGCTCTCGTCAGAGATTCTGACGGAGAAGTTCTGTTGCGACCTGAGTGTCTGTAAAGGACAGTGCTGTGTCGAAGGTGTTGCAGGTGCACCTGTCACAATGGAAGAAATCGCAGAAATAGAGGACTGTCTCGATGAGGTATGGGGTGATCTCTCTGCCTCGGCCCAATCCGTCATCGACAAACAGGGTGTGGCCTATACCGATCAGGAGGGAGACCTCGTGACAAGCATCGTACGAGGCAAGGACTGTGTCTTTACTTTCTATGATGATTTGGAAGGCATCCACGATTGCTGCCTCTGTGCCTTGGAGAAGGCTTTCAGGGCAGGAAAGACCCGATTCTGCAAACCTGTCAGTTGTGCATTGTATCCAATTCGTGTTAAGAAGATCGGGGAAAATCTCATTGGCCTCAACTACAATCGTTGGGACGTCTGCAAGGCAGCTATCGAAAAAGGGAAGGCACTGAACCTTCCCTTGTATCAGTTTCTGAAAGACCCGCTGATTCGCCGCTTTGGTGAAACCTGGTATCGGGAATTATTAGAGGTTACCAAGTTTTTACAGGAAGCGTCTGACCAGCCTTGAATTTAAGGGTCTTCTGCTGCCCATTATATAATAAGGTGACTGTGCCAGCCTTCTTGGCCTTGATGCTACAGTCACGCACCTTACCGTCTTTCCACTGAAATGAAACCTCGTAGCCACCACGGGCACAGAGTCCGCTGACGGCACCGTCTTTCCAAGCCTCAGGACAAGCAGGCAATAGTTCAATTGAACATTGATCATTGAACATTGAAGATTGCATGAGCATCTCACAGACTCCTGCCGTACCACCGAAGTTTCCATCAATCTGGAAGGGCGGATGGGCATCCATGAGGTTGGGGTAGGTTCCTCCAGAACGACGACGATCCGGTCCACGATACTTATCCGGTGACACATACGTCAGCAATTTCTGATAGATGTGATAGGCCTGTTCAGGCTTATGCAATCGTGCCCAGAGGTTGATGCGCCAGCCCGTACTCCAACCAGTGGTTTTGTCGCCTTTGATTTCCAAAGAGCGTTCGGCTGCTTTCTGTAGGGTTGCATCTGTCAGGTGATGACCTGGATAGAGGCCGATGAGGTGACTCTGGTGACGGTGCTGGAAATCCCAGTCGTCCCAGTCGTAATACCACTCGTTGATATCACCCATGTGACCAACCGTATAGGGGTGCAGACGGGCGAGTGCCTTCTCCATCTTCTTGTCTTTCTCGCCGAGGATCTTGCCTGCCGCAATGGTGTTGATAAACAGTTCGCGGATGATGGCGAGGTCCGCCGTACCACCATAGCAGGTCATACCGTGATAGCCCTTGTCGGTCTTGTATTCGTTTTCTGGCGAGGTCGAAGGAGCGGTAATTAGTTCGCCAGGAACAATAGGACTGTCTATCAGCCAATTCAGGCAGAAGTCGGCAGCCCCTTTCATCAATGGATAGGCGACAGTCTTCAGATAGTCTTTGTCTTGGGTAAACTGATAGCGTTCCCAAAGGGTGTGTACCAGCCAGGCACCACCCAAATTCCAGTTAGCCCACTCGGGTTTCTCGTTTTTCTCACCCACGGGGTTCGTCATGGCCCAGATGTCGGAGTTATGGCTGGAGCACCAACCTTCACCTATGTTATAATAGTTCTTGGCTGTATATTGGCCATTGGTGGCAAGAGCCTTCACGAAACCGTCGAGCGGCTGTGCCATCTCTGCCATATTGGCCACAAAGGCAGGCCAGTAGTTTTCTTCGAGGTTGATATTCACAGTATAGTTGCCGCGCCAGGGTGGTAAAAGTTGAGGTGCCCAGAGTCCCTGTAGGTTGGCAGGCACATTTTCCGTCCTTGAAGAGGAGATGAGCAGATAGCGTCCGAACTGGAAGTAGAGTTCTTCAAGGTAGCGGCTTTGGCCACCCTTGTCAGTATAATCTTTTAAGAGGTGAGAAGTAAGAGGTAAGAGGTGAGAGGTTTCTTTACTGCCTCCAAGACTGATTTTCACACGGTCATAATAGGTCTTATAATCTGCGAGATGTCTATTATAGAACTCGTCGTAGGTATAGTTCTGCGTGTGCCAGAGGTCATTGGCAGCATTCTCCAAGTAGGGAGCACCTTCTTTCACAGGATGTTTGTCGAAGCCGTTGAAACTGGTCTCGTTGACAATATAGATAATCGCTTCCTTTGCTTGGGTAATGGTCAATGAGGAATCTGCAGCCGATACTTCACCGTCAGTCTTCACGTTAATCATGGTACAGAAGTGGATACTCTCCTGTGAGTCGCCTAAGGCATGGCCCGTCATAGTAAGTTGTGTAGGAATAGCCTTTGCCTTGTGGGGTACCTGCGCTGTCAGGGCAATGCGGCAATTGATGTTGCCGCTCAGACGGATGGCAATGAGTTTGTCAGGATTTGAGGCAAAGTATTCTCTTGTGACCGGTTTCCCATCACGTACATAACTATCCTTAATGATGGCCGAGTCAAGGTTGAGACAACGGTGATAGTTGCTGACTTCTCCCAAACTGAGATCCTTGATGTGCAAGGTACCGAGAGGTTGAAAATACTGCGAGTTAGGACCTTGTACATGCAACTGTAGGGAGTCGGCAAGGGCATAGTCCTCGTTGAAAAGTGCCTCGCGGATGGCAGGTATCCACTGGTGGGCATCTTTGTCGAGATTCCTGTCCACAGGCTTGCCCGTCCAGAAAGTGATATCATTCAAGTAGATGATATTGTCATCTGTACCCCCATAGACAAGGGCACCGATCTTTCCGTTGCCGATGGGTAGTGACTCCTCGAAATAAGTGGCGGGTTGGTCATATTGGAGCACCATCGGTGCCTGATCACACGGGGACTGAAATTCCTGTGCGTAGCCTGCGGAACACAGAGGGCCTATCCCCTGTGTGAGCAGTGCCGCAAAAAGATAAATTTTCCTCATTATCATCATTTTTAATTGCTTTCGTTTGCAAAGATACAAATTATTTCGTATATTTGCAGCATAAAACCAAAAATTATAAAGATATGCAGTCTATCAGGACATTGAACGACATGATTGTGTTCCTCCAACAGCGGGGGGACAAGAAGCGTGTGGCGGTGGTGTGTGCCAATGATGCCAGTACCCGTTATGCCGTAGAGAAAGGCAAGGAGATGGGGTTTATCGAACCCATCTATGTGGATGGTGACGATAAGGACGAGTGTGCCCGTAGGGCAGTGGCACTGTGTAAGAACTGCGAGGCCGATATCCTCATGAAAGGTCTTATCAATACCGATGTCATCCTGCGTGCGATCTTGGATAAGGAGAACGGCATCCTTCGTCCGGGTCATGTGCTGACCCATGTGGCAATGGCTGAGATTCCCAAATACGAGAAACTGCTCTTCTTCACCGATGCGGCTGTGATACCCGTACCCACCGAGGCCCAGCGCCGTCAGCAGATTCACTATATGAACTATGTTTGTCATGCACTTGGTATCGAGGAACCCCGTATCTCACTCATCCACTGTGCTGAAAAAGTGAGTGCCAAGACCTTCCCCTATACCGTCGACTATCTCGAAATCATCGCCGAGGCACAAACGGGGAAATTCGGACGTTGCATCATCGACGGTCCACTAGATTTGAAGACCTCATTAGACAGCGTGAGTCTCCGTGAGAAGGGCATTCATTCAGTCATCGACGGACAGGCTGATGCGCTGATCTTCCCAGATATCGTGGCAGGTAATGTTTTCTATAAGACCATCACCCTCTTCGGCTATGCCAAAACGGCCGGCGTGCTGCAAGGCACCCAATGCTGCTGTGTGCTGCCCTCCCGAGCCGATAGTCCGGAATCCAAGTACTACTCCCTCGCCCTCGCCGCTATATGAAAATCCTTGTTATCAATCCGGGCTCTACGTCGACGAAGATGGCTGTCTTCGAGGATGAGACCCCCGTGCTGGTGCGTAATATCGTACATACCCCAGAGGAACTGGCAGGTTTCGACGATGTCATTGAACAGCAGGACTTCCGCAAGCAATTAGTCATTAACGAGTTGCGCCAGGCCGATATCCCAGTGGCGTTTGATGCCGTCATCGGACGGGGTGGACTGGTAAAGCCCCTCGAAGGTGGTGTCTATGAAATCAACGACCTGATGATTCAGGACACACACAGTGGTATCGCCCTGCATAATCATGCCTGTAACCTTGGTTGTCTGATAGCCCACGAAATAGCAACCTCCATCCCCCGTTGCCGTTCGTTTATCGCTGATCCGGGTGTGGTGGATGAACTCAACGATTATGCCCGTATCTCCGGCTCGCCCTTGATGAACCGCATCTGCATCTGGCATGCCCTGAACCAACGGGCTATCGCCCGTCGCTATGCGGCTGAGATAGGTAAGGAATATGAAGACCTGAACCTGATTATCTGTCACATGGGTGGCGGTATCTCTGTGGCTGCCCACCAAAAGGGAAGAGCGGTCGATGCCAATAATGCACTCGATGGTGAAGGGCCTTTCTCTCCCGAACGGGCGGGCAGTCTGCCGGCTTCCGACCTGATCCGTCTCTGTTTCAGTGGAAAATACAATGAGAAACAACTGCTGAAGCGTATTGCGGGCAAGGCAGGCTTGAATGCCCATCTGGGTACCAACGATGTGCGTGAGGTGCTTCGTCGTATCGAGGACTATGGCGACAAACAGGCCGAGTTGATTCTCAATGCGATGATCTATCATGTGGCGAAGCATATCGCCTCTGAAAGTGCTGTGCTCTGTGGTAACATCGATGCCATCCTACTGACAGGTGGCTTGGCACGTTCAGAGTATATCGTCAGTCGTCTACGAAAGCGTATTGACTTTCTAGCACCCATCCGTTGCTTCCCTGGAGAGGATGAGATGGAAGCCTTGGCCCTTAATGCCCTTGCCGTCCTTCGTGGGAAGCGTCAGGCCAAGGTCTATATGTAGAATTCCTACTTCGTCAGTTTCTGGACGTATTTCACGGGCTCGCCTTCGCCTTTCAGGATGTCCGCAAAGGTCTGAGGCTTGATGGTGACGGGGCCGTGCATGAATTCCGGGATATTATAGCACCGCATGAACTCACGATGATAGTTCGGGTCGGCAGAAGGCAACTCAAAGGGCTTGGTGCCGTGTCCGTCCTTATCCATGTGGGCAAAGAAGGGACGCGTATAGGTACCGTCATCACGGCGACTGCTGAATACCACCCACTTGCCGTTGCTCGACCAGGAGTGATAACTCTCCGTATCAGGTGAGTTAATATCTTCTGTGGCCCGTGCCTCACCTGTCTGGAGGTCAAGCAGCCAGAGGTCGGCATCATGGTGCCAGATATGGAACACACCGAACTCAGCCAGCGCGAACATCAAGTAGCGTCCGTCAGGTGAGATACGGGGCAGTGTCGCACTCTTGTTGAGGCTGTCGGCAGCAAAAACCAATTCACGGGGGCCGAAGGCCATCGTCTCGGGGTCGAAACTCTTCTTATATATATTGTATTTTATTTCCTCTGAACGCTTTGCAACTTCGCGGGGTCTCGAAAGGGTTGAATCTTTCTTCACGTAATGGGCACTGCAATAATAGAGTGTCTTACCGTCAGGAGCCCAGGCGGGGAATACCTCCAGTTCTGTGGTGTCGTTCTCAAGGTTGGTAATCTCACCTTTGTCGATATCGTAGGCAATGAGATCACTCTGTGAGTCGTACACCTCAATCTTGTTAGGATGGGTAGTGTGGAAACTCTGGTTGGTCCTATTGGTGGAATAGACAATAAGTTTCAGCCAAGGGTGCCAGGCAGGATAGACACCTGCCGAGAGGATAGAGTCGTTACGCATGTTCACCTTCTTGGTGTGTCCGTCGTAGGTGACGACAGTACCTCCGTTATTCTGACGAGCATGAAACTGCATGCGCTCGGGATTGTACTGCTGGTAGTTATGGCAGTTAATGCACTGTCCGTCCTTCTCAAAACTACAAAGCACATTGTCGTAGATTACGCTCTCGTCATAGTTCTCCAAGCAACGCTGATTGATGGTTAGGGCCTCGTAACTGACGAAGGAAGGATAGATGAGACGGTAACTCAGGTAACTATCGATGCTGTCGGGCGACACAAAGATGCTGAAAGGTTTGTAGTGCGTCCATTGGTCAGCCTTACAAGCATAGACATCTACAGTGATGGCATTGCCCTTCGCCTTTTCCGCCAATGTGCGCCATTCATCCAGATCCGGCTGGGCCTTGCCTTCACAGACAATCTCTTCATCCCCAAAGGCGTAACGGGCAATCATATTGTCTGCGGCTTCGTCAAGTTCAAAGGTGAGCGGAGCCATGTTGATAGGGATTGTTACATCGATATAGTCAGGGTATATCTTAGGCAGAACCTTGGAGTCTGTAAATACCTCTGGCACAGAAGGTCCACCACATCCTACCACAACCAGACAAAAAACGATATATGCTAATTTCTTAATCATAACTTTTCACTTTTCATTTCTCTCTTTTCACTCCTTAGTACTCTGGTAAATTCCTCATCATATAGTAGTCGTAATAGTAGGTCTCTCCAAAGAAGGGATAGAGCCCCTGACGCCCTTTCTCTACACTCTTATTCTCGTAATTGGAAGCAGAGGTCATAAAACGCTCGAAAGTATCCTTGACACCTTTATCAAAAGGTGACCTGTCCAGATCCTTTCTGTTCTCTATTTTACCGTAAAGGTATGCGGCTTCTTGATAGTAACGTGGGATTGAACTTTTGGGATGCAGTCTGACATAGCCATAGAAATGATACCAGAACTGTTGGATGTCCTTGGTCCACAGGGTGGCCAACAGGGTTTGCTCCTGGAAGATGGGGTCACCAGTATAGGTACTCCTCACCAGTTGTGTCATGAGGAAACTTTCTGTGTAACCATTATCTCCTCCGAGAAAGTTGTCATAATGGAGCATGTGGGTGATGGGCTCGCGTTCTGCATCCTTGGCAATCAGATTGGGATGACCTAAGAGGGCCTCGGCCTGTTCAGCCCAATCGCTGTAGAAGATGGTCTGTTTCAGAATGTTGATATACTTATGGGCCAGAGGCTTATCGTCTTCGAGAAGGGCACAGTTCACTAACAATTGATAGTCCTCTGTTCGGAAACCGAATTCCACACCCATTTCCATGCTCAGGCGATTACAGTAGTTCAGCATACCGTATTGGTAGTAGATCATCTGCCCAGCCACCAGCATCAGACGCATGCCAAAGGGGGCATCGTAGGCCTTGGAGCCGTTCTTGTAGAGGAACATCGTGTCACCTTGTTTGCCAATTCGTGAGAGGGCGAGGTTACGCATCATCACGATGGCCCGTGTCGGTTCGTCCTTCTGGGTACTTGCCTCCTCTAATACGCCTATCCAATCGAGGTTGGCGATACGGTGCTGCATGGTCAATTCGTGGTGGAAGTTCTCGTCCTTCATCCAGAAATGGTAGACACTGCCCACCAACAGGACGGCTACCACTGCCTGACACAGCAGGTAATAGAGTTTCTTCATGGGCTTAGCGACCTGACGGTCGGCATGGTAGGCCACGACCAAAATCACAAAGAAAAGAGCCAACAGATAGTAAGGTATATAATAGGTGTGGTATTCTTCCGTGAGGTAGAAGAGCGGAAGTTCCGCCCAAAGGACATTGGATAAGTTGATCTGGTAGTAGATATATCGGTAGCAGAACAATGGTACAGCAACGACATTCAGAACGGCCACCACACTATTGACAATGGCCCCCGTCTTAGTGGCTGACAACCGCCACGACCAGATGCCCAAAATCAGAGCCGCTGCGAGTCCATAGATACCCATCAGCGGATAACCTAATGCACAAGCGAGGAAAATATATACAGCACGATAATAGTTCTTGTCAGGAATGCAGCGGAAGCCCCACAATAGGGCCGCAACAGCAGTCGTCCCAATAGTTGTTACAAAGAAATGACCCCTCAGTTTCAGTATATATATCCAGTAGCCCATATTCATATTGGTCAGCAACAGGATGGCGACGGGTATGAGCATCAGAATGGCCCATCTGTCAGATATGCGGAAAGCCCGTTTGATAATGACCATCAGCAATAACCACCAGGCACAAAGCAGCAACACCCCCAACCACGGGTAATACAGGAACTGCGTGAACCACGTACCCAACCAGGTAAGCAGCCCTCCAGGCACCACGATCTGCTCTTTAAAATAGAGCATCGAACAGAGGAAGAGGTTCTTCTCCTGTATCTTCCAAAGTTGGTCACTCTCAAATATCAACAAGGCTCCGGCTATCACCACCAGTGCCCCCAGCCATATCCCTAATGTAAGATACTTTTTTTTAATTTTCATACTTGTTGCACAAATTTCGATGCAAAATTACAAATAAACACGCAAGCAACCAAAAATATATGAGTTTTTTTCGGATCCGGTATGTTCGAAATATCTTTTACACTTGTGCTTTTAGATGTTCGGGGTGTCCCAGATTTTGGTCTGGGAGCAGGCGGTGGGAACGATCTGATTGCCGACTTTCAGGATGAAGTCACCCTCTTCGAGGGTCCAACGGCCATCTGCACCTACAAAGGCAAGACTCTTGGCGGGCAGACGGAAGGTGACAGTCTTCGTCTCACCAGGCTGCAACGCAATCTTCGTGAAGTCGCGCAGGCGCTTGTTGTCTGGCACGATGCTGGCGACGAGGTCGCTGCTATAAAGCAAGATGGCTTCCTTGCCGGCACGAGAGCCCGTATTCTTCACATCGACGGTAACGATGAGGATGTCATCTGCTGTAAATGAGGACTTGTCGACTTTCAGGTTGCTGTACTCGTAGGTGGTGTAACTGAGACCATAGCCGAAGGGCCACTGCAACGAGACCTTCGCATCATAGTTGTAGGCACCTGCCATCGTACCCACCTCCTCGCTGACCTTATAGTCGTAGGTGTTCAGTGAATTGATCTCACGGGGATAGGTGTAAGGCATCTTCGCGGAGAAGTTAGCATCACCAGCCAGGAGGTTAGCGAGTGCGTCACCACCATAGTTGCCCGGGATGAGAATATCCACCACCGCCTTTGCCAACGGCTCGATGTCGGCGATGAGACGCGGACGACCTTCATTCAGTACCAGAATAATCGGCTTGCCCGTCTTGGCGAGTGCCTTCACAAGGTCGCGCTGGTTGTTGGAGAGCCAGAGGTCGGTAAGGTTACCTGGGGTCTCGGTATAGGAGTTCTCACCAATGCAAGCGATTATGACATCCACCTGTGTAGCGGCAGCAACGGCCTTGTCGATCTCAGGCGCATTCTCGTCATAGTAGGCACCGTTCTCATTATAGGTCACACCCTGTTCGAGGATGATGTTCTCCTTACCATACTTATTGCAGAGAGCCTCATAAATTGTATTATATTTCTCGGAGAGGTCTTCTGCCTTCGAACCCTGCCAGGTGTAACTCCAACCGCCATGCAGACAGCGCATCTGGTTAGCGTTTGGACCTGTAAGTAGGATCTTTTTGAGAGGTGAGAGGTGAGAGGTGAGAGGTAAGAGATCACCCTCATTCTTCAAGAGGATCATAGACTCCTCGGCGGCTTGGAGGGAGGCGGCGGCAAACTCATCAGAGCCGAATTTCTCGAAGCCTTTACCGCCTGTGTTCGGCTGATCGAAGAGACCCAGACGGTATTTTGCACGGAGGATACGGCGCACGGCATCATCGATACGCGACATCTTCACTTTACCCTCGTTCACCAGTTCTTTCAGCAGGATACAGAACTCCACGCTGTATGGATCCATCGACATATCGATTCCGGCATTGATGGCGATGCGGATGGCATCTTTCTTATCCTTTGCGACCTTCTCACGGGAGAAAAGATTGTTGATGTCGGCCCAGTCGGTGACGAGGAAACCATCCCATTGCAGATCCTCTTTCAACCATTTTGTCAGATACTCATAACTGGCGTGAACGGGAACACCGTTGATGGAACCAGAGTTGACCATCATCGTCAATGTGCCTGCAAGGGCAGCCTGCTTGAAAGGCTCAAAGTATTTCTCACGGAGCATCAGCGGTGAGAGGTAGGCAGGTGTACGATCCTTACCTGTCCACGGAGCACCATAGGCAAAATAGTGCTTGGTGCTGGTACCTACGTGATACTGGTCGATATGATTGGGATCATCACCCTGATAACCCTTGATCTCTGCCACCACCATCTTGGCGTTGACGATGGCATCCTCACCGAAACTTTCCCAGACACGGGGCCAGCGCGGGTCACGACTGAGGTCGACGACGGGGTTATACACCCAGGGACAGTTGGCCGCACGACTCTCATAGGCAGTAATCTCTGCGCCCTTGAAGGCCAAATCGATATTAAACGAAGCACCGATATTGATAGGTTGTGGGAAGAGCGTACCACCTTGGGTATAGGTGACACCATGGTTATGGTCAAGACCGTAGATATCAGGGATGCCGAGATACTTCATCGACTTCTCCTGGATCACACGGATCCATTTCTGCCACTCGTCTACCTTGGGGGCACGGGTACCTGGGGCGTTGAGGATGGAACCCACCTTCCACTTGGAGATGAGCGTATCGAGCATGGTCTCATTGAGTTTCCAGACACGCTTGGTATCGCCCTGATAGATGTCTACGGGAAAACCGCCCAGTCTGTCGATGATCTGCTGGTCTGTCATCTTCAACGTGTTATCAATCTCCTGTGCCGACCTGCCGTACTGCTGCAATACGGAACGGACCTTCTCACGATCCACCTTTGCATTCTCTACCGTCATCTTTCCGATGATATCAAGGTTCAGTTCGAGCATCTGTCCGATCTTCTCGTCGAGGGTCATACGGGCGAGGGTCTTTTCAATCTTTGCCTCCATCCTCGCATCACGTGGGATAGCGGGCTGCTGAGCCGTAGTTGTTAAAGGTAAAAGGGTAAAAAGGTAAAAAGGTAAAACACCTTTTACCAATCCCATTACCTTTGTCATAAAACCATTGTTTGTCATAATCTATTTTTTACTTTCTTACTTTTTTACCTTTATCTAATTGCATAGAGATAGCCTAAGAGAGCCATCTTGCCACGCATGGTCTCACGGGGTGTGAATTCACCATTCACCCACATATACCGTTGGTTGAAGTACGACTCCTGACGGGGCCAACCGCCATCATTCCAAGCGGGATAGCAACGATCCAACAGGATTCGGGCATCACCGCCGTTGCCTGGCGACCAGGTTTCCGTACCGTTGAAGGGGGTCTGTCCAGGATGCGTACCAGGCTCGCCGTCGTTACGACCTGTGGTATAGACATCGGTGATATGACGCTCACCTAAGCCCGTCATCTCCACGATATTTCCTGGATTGCGCCCCAAGGCCCAACCGGCCTCGGTGTACATCACCTGTTCCAACTGCTTCTTGCGCGGTTTGTCGGCGATGTAGTGGGCGAGCATCACCAGTTGCAGGTTCTGCGAGACTTGCCAACGGCTGTCGTTGGCTGCACGGCGTGAAGGACGCTCGGCGACGTGACTGATATTATACGCCTCTGCCTGTGCATTGATGCTGGCCTTCAGGTTCTGGTAGAGGTCGGCATAGTGGCGCGGATGGGGACAGGTGATATAGGCGGCAGCGGCCCAGAGTTGACAGAAGGGGATGGCTCTGGCATCAAACTGGTTGGTGACACCGACACCGAAGAAACCCTGTCGGCCCTTGTTGAAGAGCAGCGACTGACCATCTTTGATCATACTCTCCTCTGCCATGATCTTCTCCCACTGCTCGTCGCCGGTGAGGTTATAGAGGAAGGCGGCAGCCAACTGACGGAAGTCGCGCCCCCGCATCTGCATACTGCCGATGTCCTGCATATCGTCGAGTTGCTGGTTCTCCTGCTTGCTGGCGAAGCGGAAGGCCTTGATAGCCTCGTCGGTGTAGTATTGCCGCAGGGAGTCATTCTTCTGCAGACGGAACGCCTCGCCCAGCACGGCGCAGTTGGCAGCGTTGGCCCAGGCCGCCATTGTGGTACAGCCTGCCTGGAACATCACGCTCCAGTCGGCGCAGGGGTTGGTGACACCCTGCGAATAAGCCTCGCCGTCGCGGATGGAGAGGAAGAAGTCCACCTCGTTGCGGGCCTCGTCGATGAGGTCGGGGATGCCGTTGCCACTCTCGCGGATACCCAGGGCGTCCTCCGTCAGATGGCCATTCGTGAGGATATATGGCAGGAGCATATCGTAGATATTGCTGACGTGGGCCAGATGACGGTCCCAGTCGAAGGCGTCGGAGTGACCGCCCTTCACCTCTGTGTTCACGGGATTACCCGGCAGACGGTGCTGCCAGAAGATGGAAGCCTTGAGGGGCTTGAAGTGAGGTTCGTCCCAGACGTCCGTGCGCAGTTCGCGCCAACCCGGACTCCAAGGATGGAAGTCGGTCTTATAGACGGTGAATCCCTTGGGGTCGGTCTCTGGGATGAACTGCGGCTGACGGGGCACGGGCCATACATGCTTGGGGTCGATGGGCTCGCCCAGACGCATATAATAGTAGCCCCTCACGGAATAGCGATAGGGTTCATAATAGACCTCATTACCGATCTCAAAGTCCATGCTACAACCCACATCTTCTACTACCAGACGGTAACAGCCGGGCTGCACTCCCTTGAAGTCGATGTTCCATACATCCGTACCCACCAGATTCTTTCCACCTGCCTCTTTATCGGCAGCGGCAACAGACTTCCAGAATTTCACCGTTCCTACACTCTGCTTCTTCTTGGTGTTGACCTGATAGAGCCAAACCTTCCTGCCCTCCCAAGCCTTATAGTCGCGCTGTCCACCATCGCCCAACCACTGGTAAAGGTCTGCGGCATGAAGGGCTTCGGCAGGAGAGTAGCCCATGATGTTGACATGGACAGCCTCCGACTGTGCATTCCAGATGTCGAAGCAAATAGAGACCGTCTCCTTATCGGCACCAATACCCTTGGGAATGGTGACGGTATAGGTACGGCCCTGTTTCATCGACTGTGGCAATTGGAGGAAGAGCCAGTGGTCGAGTTCGCTCTTCAACGTGTTGTCAGTATTCATCGGCTTTGACTTGCGCCAGACATTCAGGGGCTGGGCAGCAGCGAACGACTTGTCATCCGTGGAACTGATTTTCCACAGACCGGCCTTTTGGGCCTCGCCCACTTTCAGGCGTTCGCCGAATACGAGCAACGTATCGTCACCCTCGGCAAAGGAATGACCGAGATAGGCACTCGTTCCTGTGCCGTTATCCCTGTAATGTACTTCACCGTCACGGAAATGTACCATGAGGTAATCCTTATCAATCACTTTGAGCCCAATCATTTTCGTGGCTGCTGCGGGGGTGGCTGTCAGGAGTAGTAATCCTACCATGACAGCATGGAATTGTTTTATTGTCATTGGCTTAACTCTTATTTTCCGCTACAAAAATACAAAATAAATGGGGTATTTAAAATTTTTTCGGCAATTATTTCGCTTTTTGTTGCAAGATTTAGTAATTTTGTCACGTCTAAATGAATAAAGGTACGCTCTATTGTATCGGATTGGGACTTTTGATTATTGTTCTCTTTGCGCTCAATCTGGTGATGGGATCCATCAAGATTCCTGTGGTGGATGTCGTACAGATCCTATTGGGTGACGAGACGGCAAAACGCTCCTGGCGATTTATCATCCTCGAGTCCCGATTGCCACAGGCCATCACAGCGATGCTCTGCGGAGGTGCGCTGGCTGTCAGTGGACTGATGTTGCAGACGGCTTTCCGTAATCCGTTGGCTGGTCCGAGTATCTTCGGTATCAACAGTGGTGCCGGACTGGGTGTGGCCTTGGTGATGCTGCTTTTAGGAGGCAGCATCTCGGCAGGCTCTGTCAGCATCTCGGGTTTTGTGGCAATATTGATAGCGGCCTTTATTGGAGCAATGGCAGTGATGGCAGTCATCTTCTTCTTTTCCAGTATTGTCCGGAACAATGTGATGCTGCTGATTATCGGTATTATGATCGGTTATATCTCCAACTCCGCCATCTCGCTGCTGAACTTCTTCGCGACGGATGAAGGTGTGAAGTCGTATATGGTCTGGGGGATGGGCTCCTTCGGTGGGGTGTCGATGAAGACGATGCCTGTCTTTGCCTCCATCACCATCCTCGGACTGATTGGGGCGTTGTTGCTCATCAAACCCCTGAATGCCCTGATGCTGGGTGACCGTTATGCAGAGAATTTGGGTATCAACATCCTGCGCACCCGCAACTGGCTCCTCATCGTGACGGGTATCCTAACTGCCATCACCACTGCGTTCTGTGGACCTGTGGCCTTCATCGGACTAGCTGTACCCCACATCGCCCGTCTGCTGTTGACGACAGACAACCACCGTGTGCTCCTGCCTGCCACTATTCTCTGTGGGGCTGTGGTGGCTCTTATCTGTAACATCATCTGTTTCCTGCCTGGTGAGAACGGTGTCATACCACTGAATGCTGTCACACCGATCATGGGTGCGCCAGTCATCATCTACGTCATTGCCAAAGGCAGGAAATAAGTCCTATTGTTTTTCTTCGCGGTAGGCCTTGATGGCACTGATCAGGGCGTCGTTCTCCCCTGGTGTCTGGGCTGCCACACGGAAACAATGGTCGTCAAGACTGTGGAAGTTGGAGGCATCACGGATCAGAATACCGTGATTTTCTATGAGCCAGTTTTTCAGTTCCTGACTGGTGGCCCAGTCGATATTCACCAGCATATAGTGTGTCTGGGTGTCCATCACCATCAGTCCCTCTATCTCCGACAGTGCCTGTTTGAGTCGTTGGGCCTCCTCCAGATATTCATTCAGGTCAGGCAGTACCTTCGGGTCGTTCTCTATCAACCATTTGCCTGCCTCGATGGCGAGAGCGTTCACCGTCCAAGGTTGACGGATATCGCGCAGGCGTTCTATAATAATAGGTGAAGCCGTCAGATAACCGAGCCGCAGACCTGGGACACAGTATTTCTTCGAGAGCGATTGGATGATCATCACATTATAGCAGTCGAGTAGTTCTTTCGGTTGGAGCATCGGTTGGAGGGTGTAGTCCGCATAACTCTGATCAATAACGTGGAGGTAGCGAGGATGCTTACGGATGATATGGGTGATGAGCGATTTCAGCAGCACATTACCCGTCGGATTGTCTGGATTACACAACCAGTAGATACGGTCTTCGGGCAGTATATTGAGTTCATCATTACGATCGTAGGAGATGGTATGTCCGAACATCCGACAGGCATCGGCATACTCGTTGTAGGTGGGCTGCGGAATGACGGAAGCCCAATGACGATAGAGTTGTGCGATGAGGTAGATGGCCTCGTTGGCCCCATTGGTCACCATCACCATATCGGGAGATATCTCCAACTTTTCTGCAATCAGTGCCTCCAATGCCCGAGGTTCCGGCTCCGGATAGTTGCCGATGGCGTCGAGCCGTGTAGCCAGATATTGTTTCAGTTCCGAAAGGTCTGCCCGTTGGTAGATGTTAGAACTGAAATTCATTTTAATCTGATCACCGTAGCGGTATGTGTCGTCTCCGTGTCCGTAAATCATAATTATTCACTATTCATTATTCACTATTCACTTTTTCACCTTTACAGAGAGGGTGGTAGGGTCGAAACTGATGCCAGGACGCTCCACATAGCGGGCAAGTACTCCGCTCTGCGCCAGTTCCTGCGACGTTCCGATATTCAGACGGGTACCACTCTTGTCTTTTTCCATCAGCCAGAGGATATCAGCCACCTGCAAGGCCAGTTCGAAGTCGTGGGTGGAGAGGAAGATTGTCTTCTGCTGTGTCTGAGCCAGTTGGCGCAATAGTTGCATCATCTCCACCTTACTGGGAAAGTCGAGGAAGGCTGTTGGCTCGTCGAGGTAGATGACGGGTGTCTGCTGCGCCAGGGCCTTTGCAATCATCACCTTTTGCCGCTCACCGTCGGAGAGGGTATGGATCATACGCTCTCGGAACGGTTCTATCCTGACGGCACGGATGGCCTCGTCCACCACCTGCCAGTCATCTTCATGCAGCGTTCCCCAGAAGCCCGTATAGGGCGAACGCCCCAAAGCCACCAGTTCGCGTACAGACATATTCCTGATGTCGGGCTTCTCCGTCAGCACCACACCGATCATCCGGCTCAGTTCCTTATCATTGAACGTTGTGATCTCCTGCCCTTCAATCAGCACCTTGCCATCGAGTTTTGGCTGGAAGGCGGCAAGTGTTCTGAGCAGCGTGGATTTACCCACACCGTTGGCGCCCAACAGACAGGTCAGTTCCCCGCTTCTGATGGCTGCACTGATACCAGCCGCCACCACCCGTGTACCGTTCTTACCACGATACCCGATGCTCAGGTTACTCAGTCTGATTGTATCACTTTTCATTCTGTGGGGCAAAGATAGTACAAATAAAATAGAAATCCAAATATTTTGGCTGAAAAAACTAAAAATCGAAGTCAAGAGACAATTGACCATCGCCTAAAAGGTTGTAACTCTTGCGGTGATAGGGGGTAATACCATATTGTTTGATCGCCTCACGATGCTTCTTCGTGGGATAGCCCTTGTTCGACAGCCAGTCGTACTGGGGATATTCTTTTGCGAGACCATTCATATAGTCATCTCGATAGGTCTTGGCGAGGATGCTCGCTGCAGCAATGGAGAGATACTTCCCGTCGCCCTTCACAATGGTGGTATGGATGATGGGTGTTGGGTGATGGGTGTTGGGTGATGGTGGATAGTAGGGTTTGAAGCGGTTGCCATCCACGATGATGGCCTCTGGGCGCACTTTGAGTTGGTCTAAGGCTCGGTGCATTGCGAGTATCGAGGCATTCAGGATATTGATCTTGTCAATCTCCTCAGGTGTCACGATACCTACTGCCCAGGCCACAGCATCACGCTCGATGATCTCACGGAGTTCGTAACGACGCTTCTCTGTCAGTTGCTTCGAGTCGTTGAGGAGTTCGTTTTGGTAGTCTGGTGGCAGGATGACAGCCGCTGCATACACGCTGCCTGCCAGGCAGCCTCGACCAGCCTCGTCGCAGCCTGCCTCAATCTTGCCTTCGTAATAATGATTTAACAACATACCTAAAACATCTGACTGACTCTTCGGATGCCTGCCACGAGGGTATCTACTTCTTCCTTCGTATTATAGAGCGCAAACGAAGCACGGACGGTGCCAGAGATACCCAGACGATCCATCAGGGGCTGGGCACAGTGGTGGCCCGTACGTACAGCAATGCCTAAGCGATCCAAGAGCGTTCCCATATCCAAGTGGTGGATATCACCCACGTTAAACGAAACAACAGCGTCGCGAGAGCACACTGGGGTCAGGAACCTCTGTGCACTCCAGCAGTGCACAGAGGTTCCTGACCCCAGTGTGCTCGGCCCGTAGATTTTCATCCCTTCGATGGTCTGCAACTGCTCCATACAGTAGCGGGTGAGTTTCTGCTCATGCTGTTGGATGGCGTCGAAGCCAAGTGCCTGGATATACTCGATGGCCTTAGCCAGTCCGTGGGTCGCAATATAGTCAGGTGTGCCAGCCTCAAACTTAAACGGCAGACGCTCGAAGGTGGTTTTTTCCCACGTCACCTTGTCGATCATCTCACCTCCGCCCTGATAGGGAGGCAGTTTTTCGAGCCATTCCTCTTTGCCATAGAGCACACCGATACCCGTTGGCCCGTACATCTTGTGTCCGCTGAAAGCGAAGAAGTCGCAGTCCATCGCCTGCACATCTACTTGGAAGTGTGGCGCACTCTGGGCACCGTCTACTAATACGGGAATGCCATGCTCGTGGGCGATACGGATAATCTCCTCCACAGGATTAATCGTCCCCAGCACATTACTCACATGCGCCACGCTGATGATTTTTGTAAGAGGTGTGAGGAAAGAGGTGAGAAGTGAGAGATCGAGTCTTCCATCGTCCGTAATGGGGATATGCTTCACCACTATCCCCCGTTTCATCGCCTGCAACTGCCACGAAACGATGTTCGAGTGGTGCTCCATCTCCGTGACGATTACTTCGTCGCCTGCCTGCATCTGACTCTCGCAGAACGACGAGGCCACCAGATTAATAGCCTCTGTCGTACCACGTGTAAACACAATCTCCTCCGTCTTTTTGGCATTGATAAACTCGCGCACCTTTTCACGAGCCGCCTCGTGCAGGTCTGTTGCCTGCTGACTCAGGTAGTGCACCCCACGATGCACATTGGCATTCACATTGAGGTACTCGTCCCTCATCGCATCAAGCACACACAGCGGCTTCTGCGTCGTCGCTGCATTGTCGAGATAGACCAGCGGCTTGCCATATACCTCTCGTCCCAGAATCGGGAAATCCTCGCGCACCTTATTTGTATTGTACATATTTGCGTATTTTAGGTTGCAAAAATACAAAAAAGATATTATCCTACCAAATAATTCCGTTGAAAAACGATCGTAAGAATGTCATAGTGCGTATACTTGCGCACTCGAGTGCGCCTTAGGACGTACTGCAGTGCGCTGGTATCAGTACTGACACAGGCTCGAACGTCGAAAACAGGCCGCATCTCGAAAAAACTCAAAAAATATTTGGTTATTTACTCGATTTGTACTATCTTTGCACCCAGACCAAACTTATAAACTTATTGCGTATGAAACAACTAGTACTTTTAGTGATTTTGGCAATGGGCCTGAGTACGACGGCCCTTGCACAAAACAGAGTGAAGAACATCTATGCCAGTTCCTCAAAACTGGATATAGAGTTGATGCAGAACAGCGAGCAGACCATCCAGTTGAATCGCTATTTCTATGCAGGTTACAATACCCTCTGTCTGCCTTTCTCCCTGACGGCTGAGCAAGTGGCAGTTGCTGCCAAAGACCTGAGGGTGGAGCGTCTGGCAGGTATCCAACAGGAGGGTGCAACACTGAACCTCATTTTTGTGGACTGCACAGATGAAGGCATTCAGGCAGGCGTACCTTATCTGGTCTACTCACCCACAGCACAGTATCTGAGGGTAAAGAACACTGATGTCCTGAACTTCGACCCAGAACTCAAGGCTATTCGTATGACTGACAACAAGGGCAACATCGTGACTTTCGGCAGCAGTTGGGAGAGCATGGAGAAGGTGGGACGTTATGGCATTCCTTCAAAGCAGGATGTGACACCACTGGAAAGCGTGCTTGTGAGGACTGAGGCAGATAAAACCTTCCTGCCCACACGCTGTGGTTTCACTTGGGTGGAGCAGGCTGCATCGGCCAGTGACTTGAAGATCCAGCATGCCGCCAACAACGGTGAGGTAACTGCCATCTTAGGCGTTAAACTGAACAATACTACTGGTAGCGACTCCTACGACCTTCAGGGTCACAAGACCTCCAAGAATGCCAAGGGTATCCGCATCCAAGACGGCAAAAAGACGATTGTAAAGTAATCGGGCAAAATACAAACAAGGGGGTTCACTTCACAGAGTGAGCCTCCTTTTTTATTTACAGAGTCTGCAACCTGAGCATTTGTTGAGTTCACCACGAAAGCGCTTCTCTACGAGGTAGTGGAGGCGATCACGGAGGGGTTCGAGCGCCATGTGGTCGATGACCTCGTTGATGAAGGCGTTCTGCAACAAGAGTTTGGCTTCTTCGAGTGAAATGCCCCGTTGACGCATATAGAAGAGGGCCGCATCGTTGAGTTGGCCAACAGTCGAGCCATGCGCACACTTCACATCGTCAGCATAGATTTCGAGCATGGGCTGGGTGTACATACGGGCCTCCTTTGTGGCAGTGAGGTTCTGATTGGTCATCTGTGAGGTGGTCTTCTGAGCACCATGCTCTACCAAGACCTTTCCAGCAAAAGCGCCAACAGCCTTATCGTCGAGCACATATTTGTAGAGTTCGTTTGAGGTACAGTGAGGCACACGATGGGTGATCAGCGTGTTGTTATCCACATGCTGCTGTTTGTCTGCAATCACACAACCATAACACTGGCACTCGGCACCCTCGCCAGAGAAGGTAAGGTCGAGTTTGTTGCGGGTGATGCCATTATGGAGGGTGATGACATTGTGGTTCACACGACTGTTGGCCTGCTGGTCGATATAGACATTACTCACACGGACATTCTTATGGTGCGTCTCCTCCATGCAATAGAGGTCGAGTGAGGCATTCTCGCCTACGTAGGCCTCGATGACCTGTGTAGCAAGGAAATTCCTATCATCAGCAGCATGGTCACAGAAGAGCATCTTGATTTCTGCACCCTCTTCAAGGATGATGAGCACACGACGGTTCACCATAATATTTAGAGGTGAGGGGTGAGAGGTGAGAGGTGAGAGATTACCTGGTGCCTTCAAAATGTTGATGACTTGAATGGCACGATCGACTTTCACATTTCGAGGCACATAGACATAGAGTCCATCCTGTGCAAACATGGTGTTGAGGGCTGTGATGGCATCCTCACTCGTCTTAGCAAGTTTCGAATAGTACTTAGCCACAAGTTCAGGATGATCGCACAGCGACCCCACAATGACACCCTCAGGCAAATGGCCTTTGGGCTTATCGTCATGATAAAACATATCGTTGACCACAAAATAAAGGCTTGTACTCAGATTGGGCACATCGCAGCGGAAAGCGTTATAGGGGTCGACGGGAATTTGGAGACGATTGAGGTTCAATCCATAGTCAGGCGCAAAGAGTTGCTGCATGTCAGTATACTTGTAGCGCTCCACCTTTTTCGACGGGAAACCCTGCGCCTTGAAATGCTCGAAAGCCTCATCGCGCACGCTATTCATGACGTCGCTGCTATGCGCACAAATCATCGTGCGACACTGCTCGTACAGGTCTATGTATTGTTGCTCGCTACCCATCACTCTTCTCCAATCTCCTCCTTAATCCAGTCGTAGCCATGCTCTTGGATCTGAACAGCCAGTTCAGGACCACCTGTCTTCACAATACGACCCTTATACAACACATGAACATACTGAGGTTTGATCATCTCCAACAGACGGTCATAGTGAGTGATGACGATGCAGGAGGTCTCTGGGGTTTGAAGTTTGTTCACACCCTCAGCCACGATACGCATCGCATCCACATCAAGGCCAGAGTCCGTCTCGTCGAGGATACTCAACTTGGGCTCAAGCATCGCCATCTGGAAGATCTCGTTGCGCTTCTTCTCACCACCGCTGAAACCTTCGTTGACGGAGCGGTTGGCCAATTTCGAGTCGAGTTCCACAATCTTACGCTTCTCACGCATCAGTTTCAGGAACTCAGCAGCGTTCATGGCATCCAAGCCCTGATACTTACGCTTCTCGTTGATGGCTGCTTTCATGAAATTGGTCATCGACACACCAGGAATCTCAACGGGATACTGGAAACTCAAAAAGAGACCTTCGTGGGCTCTGTCCTCAGGTTTCATCTCCAACAGGTTCTTACCATTGAAATAAGCCTCGCCCTCAGTGACCTCATAGAGGGGATTACCCACGAGGACGGCACTCAACGTAGACTTACCAGAGCCATTAGGGCCCATGATGGCATGTGTCTCACCATCGTTGATTACGAGGTCGATGCCCTTTAATATCTCTTTGTCGCCTATCTTGGCGTGTAAGTTTCTTACTTCTAACATATCTTTATCCTACGGTTCCTTCTAATGATACACTTAATAGTTTCTGAGCCTCGACGGCAAACTCCATGGGGAGTTTTTGGAGTACTTCCTTGGCGTAGCCATTGACGATGAGGCCTACAGCCTGTTCTGTGGGGATGCCCCGCTGGTTGCAGTAGAAGAGTTGGTCTTCTGAGATTTTCGAGGTAGTAGCCTCGTGTTCGAAGATGGCTGTATCGTTGTGCACATCCATATAGGGGAAGGTATGGGCGCCACAGTTGGAGCCCAAGAGCAGCGAGTCGCAAGAAGAATAGTTGCGGGCATTATCTGCCGTTGCTGCGGCACGAACAAGACCACGATATGAGTTCTGGGAGTGACCAGCGGAGATACCCTTCGAGATAATCGTCGACTTGGTGTTCTTACCGATATGAATCATCTTCGTGCCTGTATCTGCCTCTTGGTAGTTGTTGGTCACAGCGACGGAATAGAACTCCGCCTGAGAATTGTCGCCACGCATGATACATGAGGGGTATTTCCACGTGATGGCAGAGCCCGTCTCGACCTGTGTCCACGAGAGTTTGGAGTCAACACCACGTAAGTCGCCACGTTTCGTCACAAGGTTGAGTACACCACCTTTACCGTTCTCATCGCCAGGATACCAGTTCTGAACGGTGGAGTACTTCACCTCAGCCCGATTCATCACGATGATCTCCACGATAGCGGCATGCAGTTGGTTCTCGTCACGCATGGGGGCTGTACAGCCTTCGAGATAAGAGACATAGGCATCATCATCCGCAATGATAAGCGTGCGTTCAAACTGACCTGTATTCCTAGCATTGATGCGGAAATAACTGCTGAGTTCCATCGGACAACGCACCCCTTTGGGAATATACACAAACGACCCGTCGCTGAAAACGGCTGAGTTGAGGGCAGCAAAGAAATTATCCTTGTAAGGCACCACCGTACCCAGATACTGGCGCACCAAATCAGGGTGCTCCTTGATGGCATCGCCAATGGAACAGAAGATGACACCTTTTTCACGGAGTTTCTCCTTGAAGGTGGTCTTTACACTCACGGAGTCCATGATGGCATCGACTGCAGTATTGCCACTGAGGGCAAGACGCTCTTCAAGGGGGATGCCTAACTTATCAAAAGTCTTTTCGAGTTCTGGGTCAATCTTCCCGTCGCCCTTCGGCTTTTTCGCCATGGGGTCGGCATAGTAGGAGATGGCCTGATAGTCGATGGGAGGCACATGGACATGTCCCCATTGGGGCTCCGTCTGTTCTTTCCAGTAGCGGAAGGCTTTCAATCGGAATTCAAGCATCCACTCCGGCTCCCCTTTCTTCTGAGAGATGAGTCGGACGACATCCTCGTTGAGACCTTTCTCTATGATATCCGTATGTACATCCGTCGTAAAGCCAAACTCATATTTCTGTTCGGCAATACTGCGCACATACTCGTTATTGTCCTTATGATCCATTCTTTATATATTTGATGGCGAGCATCGTCAGGTCGTCGCTCTGCTCAGCCTCATCGACGAAGTGATGGACAGCCTCTTCCATCTGAGTGACAATAGTGTCAGGCTTTACAGGTCCATCAACCAACTGTGACTCTGCCACACGGATGATACGACTCTCACCAAACTGGGCGTGCATACTGTCTTCTGCCTCGTTGAGACCATCGGTATAAAGGAAGATGGTGGTCTGCGACTCCAGTTGTATCTCCTGACGCGAAAATGCCCAGTCGCCTATCACACCGATGGGCAGGTTTGAGTCGCAATCCAGCGTTCTGACATCCTTTCCTATCAACAGCGGTGAGTCGTGTCCTGCATTACAGTATTGGAGTACACCCGTATGCAGGTCGAGCACACCCAGGAAGAGTGTGACGAACATATTCGTCTCGTTCCCATCGGCCACTGCTGCGTTGAGCGCCTTCACAATCACATTCGGCTCAGACACGTGCAGGGAGATATTTCGGAACAGGGAACGCGTCATAGCCATCACCAATGAAGCAGGAACGCCCTTGCCTGAGACATCACCTATACAGAAGAATAGTTTCTCGTCGCGGATATAGAAGTCGAAGAGGTCGCCACCCACATCCTTCGCAGGCATCAACTTACCGTAGATATCCACGTCGTCACGCTCTGGGTAGGGTGGGAAGGTCTTGGGAAGCATCGACATCTGGATGTCGTGGGCCACTTTCAGTTCATTCTCGATAGCGGCCTTCGAGGCAGTCGTCTCTTTCAGTTCATCTATATATGTCGTCAGAGAGTGTTGCATACCCTCAAATGAGTCGCGCAACTGGTGGATCTCATCGCGGCTCTTCAGTGGTGGCAATGGTGTCTTGAAATTACCCTTGGCAACCTCATCAGCCGATGCCGCCAACTGCTGTATGGGCTTGGCTGCTTTCTTCACGAAATGGCGTCCCATAAAGATGACGACGAGCAAGTTGGGAATCATAAAGAAGAGTGCTAAGAGGATGCCTAAAACACTGGCTACTCCATTTATCAGAGCGTTAGAGCAAACCATGGCAATAGACCAATCGGTATCAGGAATAGCCCTATAACGTACATAGAGATCTTCGTCTTCGATGTTAACAGATGACATATCTCCTTCCTCGTTTTCACACATTTCCCGACCCAATTCATCGTCAGAGGAATCCGACGAGGTATTGCAGAAGGTAAAATAGTTCTCCTTAATGACACGACAACTATCGGGGTGCATCAGATAGGTACCATCCTTGGTGATGGCGAAGTTAAAGATAGACAAAGCCTGGGAACTTATCCCACTGAATATCTGTTCCTTATATGCTTGGATAGATAATTCCTCTCTCAACGACTGCAATGCCAAGTCAACGCCTAATACGGCTATAGTCTTGCCCTGACGGTCATGGATAGGCATTACCCACGGCACCAAAGGCGTCGTATGGTCGATATCATCGAAAAACGGCTTTGCCCAATAGCCCTCTTCTGACGCAAGGGCTTTCGTAAACCATTCCTCATGCAGGTAGTCATGATTCTTGTCACCCAACGTCTTAACAACCACCTCACTGCTATCCTTGCGATAGGCATAGGGACAGTACTGATGTCCCTTGGCTGGATAATAGTCTTCGATGAAACTGAGGCCACAACTATGGATAGCGGGGTTTAACTCTACCATCTGTTTCATGATGGCATGGAGTTTCTCAGGCTTATCGAGGTTCTCCTCTATCTGAGGCGCAGTGTTGACAGAGACGGCCTTAATCTCAGAAATCGTACTATGAATAGATTGTTTTTCTGACTTGAGGACATATCGCATCGTCAACTCTGAACCTTCTACTATCAACTGATAGCACATCTCGTATAGAATATATGAAGCTAACGCCATCACGATAAACATGACGAGCGTGATGCGCCACGTCAGCCGCTTCGAGAATGATTTCGGATAAGGGCGTTTGTCTTTCTTAAAGAACTTCATTTCTTCTTATACTTTGTCGGATGTGCTCCGCTTTTTACAGTTTCTGTTCTACCTCAATCTCTGTGAAGGTCTCGATGATATCACCTACCTGGATGTCGTTGAAGTTGACCAGCGAGATACCGCACTCCAAGCCTGTTGCCACTTCCTTGGCATCATCCTTGTAGCGTTTCAGGGCATCGATAGGAGCGGTGTGGATCACGATACCATCGCGGATCACACGGGCCTTATCCTTGTTGTGTACCTTACCATCGGTCACCAGACCACCGGCAACGGTACCCACCTTCGATATCTTGAACACCTGCTTCACCTCAATCTCACCAGAGATCACCTCCTTCTTCACCTTGTCGAGCATACCCTGCATGGTCTGCTTCACATCGTCGATGGCATCGTAGATGATAGAGTAGGTGTTGATCTCGACACCTTCGCGCTCAGCAGCACGACGGGCATCGGCAGAAGGACGCACCTGGAAACCGATGATAATCGCCTCGGAAGCCGAAGCCAGCATGACATCGTTCTCTGAGATCTGACCCACAGCCTTTGAGATCACATTCACCTGTACCTTCTCCGTAGAGAGTTTGATGAAGGAATCTGACAGAGCCTCGATAGAACCGTCGGTATCACCCTTCACAATGATGTTCAACTCATGGAACTCACCCAGAGCAATACGGTGTGACAACTCATCGAGTCCGAGTTTGGTCGTAGTACGCAGACTCTGCTCACGCTGCAACTGGATACGTTTGTTGGCGATTTCGCGAGCCTCCTGCTCCGTCTCCATCACGTGGAAGGAGTCACCAGCGGTAGGCGCACCGTTCAGTCCAAGGATGATGGCGGGCTCGGCAGGACCAGCCTGTTCGATACGCTGGTTACGTTCGTTGAACATCGCCTTCACACGACCCCAGGCCGTACCTGCAATGACAACATCACCAATCTTCAAGGTACCATTCGACACGAGTACGGTAGATACATAGCCACGACCCTTGTCGAGTGAACTCTCAATGACGGAACCGGTAGCCTTGCGGTTGGGGTTTGCCTTCAAGTCGAGCATCTCGGCTTCGAGCAACACCTTCTCCAACAGTTCATAGACACCGATACCCTTCTTGGCTGAGATTTCCTGACACTGGTACTTACCGCCCCAGTCCTCTACCAAGAGGTTCATATTGGCTAAGTCCTCACGGATCTTATCGGGATTGGCACCTGGCTTATCGATCTTGTTGATGGCGAATACCATCGGCACATTGGCAGCCTGAGCATGGGCGATGGCCTCCTTGGTGGTAGGCATCACGGAGTCGTCGGCAGCCACGATGATGATAGCAATATCCGTCACCTGGGCACCACGGGCACGCATAGCGGTGAAGGCCTCGTGACCTGGCGTATCGAGGAAGGTAATACTATGACCATCTTTCAGTTTCACGTTGTAGGCACCGATATGCTGAGTGATACCACCAGCCTCACCGGCAATCACGTTGGTATTACGGATGTGGTCGAGCAATGAAGTCTTACCGTGGTCAACATGTCCCATCACCGTAACGATCGGAGCG
Source organism: Prevotella sp. (assembly GCA_017964785.1). Taxonomy (GTDB): domain Bacteria; phylum Bacteroidota; class Bacteroidia; order Bacteroidales; family Bacteroidaceae; genus Prevotella. The sequence goes on along the minus strand of JAGCRH010000053.1, from coordinate 1,224 downwards.
CGTGTCACGAGATCGTTCTCGTCGTCCTCCTCCTCTGTGATGGCGTTCTGCACCTCAGCACTCACATACTCAGTGGTAAAACCAAATTCCTCAGCCACGATATTGATGGTCTCAGCATCTAAGCGCTGGTTGATGGACACCATGATACCGATGCTCATACAGGTACCGATGACCTGATTTACACCTACGTTCATCATGGTGGCGAGTTCAGACACCGTCACAAACTCGGTCAGTTTCAGCACCTTGCTCTCTGCTGCCTCTGCTGCCATCTCCTCGTTCATGCGCTCAGCCACGGCATCACGCTTCTCACGACGGTACTTGGCACCTTTCTTGTTCTGGTTCTTCGAGGTCAGACGGGCCAGCGTCTCCTTGACCTGACGGGCCACAGCCTCGTCATCCACTTCGAGTGGCTTCACAGGACGGTTCTTCTTGTTCTTCTTGCCGCCCTGCTGCTGGTTATTGCTGTCCTGGAAGTTCTGGTTACCGCCCTTGGACTTATTGTTCTTCTTATTATTCTTGCCATTGTCCTGGTTGGCAGCAGCCTCGATATCCACGCGTTCCTTACCGCCCTTGATACGCTCGCGCTTCCGTTTCTCACCGTTGGCGCCACCGTGCAACTGAGCCTGTTTCTCCTCACGCTCCTTACGGCGCTCTTCCTTGGACTTCTTCTTTGGACGCGTACTCTGGTTGAGCGAGTCGAGGTCGATCTTTCCAACCACATTGAGGTTGGGCGCAGCCTTCTGCTCGGTCTTCAACTTGAAGACTTCAGGAGCCTTCTCTGTCTCTTTTTGAGGTTCTGGCTGCTCTGACACTTCCGGAACATTCGGACTCTCCGGGGTTTCCGGCATATCCGGCTTCACCTCAGCCACAGACTCGGGTTTGACCTCTTTTTCCTTTACTTCCTCAACTTTCACTTTTTCCTTCACCGGACTCTCGACAGCAGTCGCAGGTGCAGGTTTATCCTCTTTGGCAGGCTTTGCTGCTGGCGCAGTCTTCTTGCCATTAAGACTGTCAAGGTCTATCTTGCCTAAGGGGGTGAATGACTGGCGAGGCTCTTCCTTAGCCACCGTCTCCACTACCACAGGCTCCTTGGGTTTCGGCTTTTCCTTCTTCTCCTTCTTGGGGAAGATCCTGTTCGCCTGGGTCTTCACGTCCTTGTCGCCCTTGAACTCCTTGACGAGTGCTTCATACTGCTCGTCAGTGATCTTGGTGTTGACATTGGCA
>JAGCRH010000052.1 GCA_017964785.1 Prevotella sp. | reverse complement strand
TACTGAACCCTCGCAGAGCATAGCGAAACCAGTCTGACGGCAAGCCATCACGTCCTGGTGGTCACCGAAGATACACAGAGAGTGAGAAGCCAGCGTACGGGCAGAAACGTCGAATACGCAAGGAATCAGCTCACCAGCAATCTTGTACATGTTAGGAATCATCAGGAGCAAGCCCTGAGAAGCGGTAAATGTAGTGGTAAGGGCACCAGCCTGCAGCGAACCGTGAACGGCACCGGCAGCACCAGCCTCAGACTGCATTTCCTGAACACTGACGGTCTGGCCCCAGAGGTTCTTGCGACCACGGGCAGCCCACTCGTCAACATGCTCCGCCATAGGCGAAGACGGGGTGATGGGGTAGATAGCGGCTACCTCCGAGAACATATAGCTCACGTGAGCCGCAGCCTCGTTACCATCACAGGTGATAAATTTCTTTTCTTTAGCCATTTGTTTAGAATGTATTAAATGATTAAACCTAAATATTACTAACTAATATAAAAAACCTAATAGCCAGAGCGGAATCTGATTCCCTCGACCAATCTCTGTGTTGTATCTTGCATATATCACATCGTTCTGAATTTTCGTGCGCTGCATCTGTTGGGCGTCCATGATGCGGAACTTCAACTTCCCGTCAACGAGATAGTTGCAGTCGCGCCCTCCTGTATTCACTTTGTGATCCTTCCACAACGAGTTCACAAAGAATGTCTCCATCGCTTCCTGCTTCTCCACCTGGATGGGATAGATGGCATAGAGCAGGTTCGAGTTGTGAAGCATTACCTTAGCGGGTTTTTTGGGAAAATCCTCACCGAGGGGATAGATAAGATTTAGCAGACGGGCGTCTGTGAGATACTTGATATAGTTCATCACTGTGGCGCGACTGGTCTCGATGTCATGAGCCAGCCTACTTACGTTAGGTGCCTTCTTTGAACCGTCCTCCGCAATCTGATAGAAGAGTTTTTTGATCTTTGTGAGGTATTTCAGTTCAATCTGTTTGATCAGAAGGATGTCTACCTCGGTCATCATGTTCATCGTCTTCAGCAGGTTCTCGCTGTAGTTGCGGTGTTCCTTGAAGAAGGGATAGAAGCCGTGATGGACGTAATCCTGGAAGTAACGGTTGGGCGAAACCTTCGGCAGAATCTGTTTGATGATGCGTTCGTGGTCCTGCAGAATCTCATCGAGAGAGTAGGGACGGAACGTATTGCCCGTCATCAGATTAACAAACTCACGGAAGGAGAATCCGCGGAGGTTATAGGACTGCACGAGGCCATTGAGTTCGGGATTCTCATCCTTCAGGCGCATCACGCTGGAGCCTGTGAAGATGATCTTGAGGTTGGGGTAGAGATCGTAGCACTTACGCAGTTCCGTGCTCCATTCCGGGTGCTTGAACACCTGGTCGATGAGCAGCGTACGCCCTCCGTGATGATAGAACTCTCCGGCAAAGTCGGCAATACCGTGTCCCTGAAAATAGAAGTTGTTCATGTTGATATACAGACACTGGCGGTCGTTGATATCAAACTTCTCCTTGGCGTATTGGAGTAGGAATGTGGTTTTTCCGATGCCACGTGTACCCTTGATGCCGATGAGCCTGTCGCCCCAGTTAATCTCATCCATAAGGGTGCGACGAACGGGTGCATTAGTATGCTCCACGAGGTATCTGTGTGTACGGAAAAAAGCCTCCATTGCCACGATTATTTATAAACGTGTGCAAAGTTACACAATTTCCCTCAAATTGCAAAGTCTGAATTGCAAAATCTTGCTAAAAAGAGTGCTTTTTCTTATTTAAGACAAGAAAAGGGGCTTTTGGGGCCCCTTTCTGGTTGTTTATCAGAATTTGTAGGCTACGTCGAACAAGAACCACCTGCCTTTTTGCGGGATGAGTCCTGTACTGGCACCACTTAGTACATATTTCTTATTAAAGAGATTATGGACGTTCAGCGCAAACTCGAACTTTCCCAAGGTGTAGTTGGCACCGATATCAACGAGGAAGTACGGGTCGATATCCTTCTTGTTGTAAATCCCCTCGTTCGCCTTTACCAACATGTCTGCTAAAGTTTCCCATGTGATTTTCTCTTCCGGAGAGATATCGATGGGGAGCCCGCTATCATCGATTGGAGAACTCGGATATTTCATGTATATCGATTCCATGAATTCACCCATTCGATTGGAGACTTGTATTAACATCACATAATTGGTGATATCGTAATATTGTGTATGCTGCTTACTGTAATAACCAAGACGGGTATGTAGTTTGAGTTGTTTGGTGGCACGCCAGGTCAATACGGAATTGGCAGAGAACTCTGGTGTGTTGAGGGGATAGTCTATCGGTTGCTCATAAATCATATACATGTGTGACTTCTGCCAGGACGAAGACAGATGGGCAGAGAAACGGGGTCTCTCATAACTGCCGGAAAACTCTATGCCGTAGATGTCGCTTTTGGCATCATTACTGTAGTCAAGCAAATTCATATGGATGTTATTGCGTGCCTTGTTATAGAAGGCGTTAATCTCGAAGTTCAGTCCCTTCGCCCATTGTGTGGCACCAAAAGTCAACTGGTAAGAGTGCATCGTCTCTGGATCCAAAAGGGATGATGCTCCTATCACGCCAGCAAAAGCCTGGAGGAACACATTCGTCTTCCTATAATAATATGGGGCATCGATATAGGCTTTGGAATAACTGAGTTTGACATTCCATTTGGGCTGTACGTAGATCAGTGCCACTCGTGGTGAGAACTCCCTGATGTTTGTAGAATCGAAACGGTGTTTATAGTCGAAGCGCAGACCGGCATTGACGATGAATGATTTCCATTGGTGTTTCAACTGGACGTAGGTGTTGAAAGAGTTCTCGTGACCCTTTCCCAGATCAGAGACGGGGATGGTCTCCGGCAGGTTCGTCTTGAAATTGTAGCCTAAGGTGTAACGTGCGTCTTCCATCTCGAAATAACTGTATTCCATACCGGCAGACAGCAGCCCCTTGTGATTCTTGTTGTTCAGGTAACTCCAATCGCCCTGGAACTTGGCACCGAACGTGTGCTCTTGTCCGTTCATGTATCTGGAATAGCCGCCTTCCGCATATTCCCGAAGGGTTTCCTGTGACCCTTCCGGGAGCGGAAGCAAATCGACAAAGCCGGGAATCTGCGTGTCGCTGATCACCTGGTAGTGGGCCATATCGCTGTTGTCGTAGGTAATAACGCCTTTGAGGTAGACATTGTGAATCTGCTGCCCGTAACTGATGTCAGCATGGTGCGAGGTGGTCGTGAAACTGGGACGGATGCCATCATATGTCTTGTATTTCTCAACGTCATAAGGTGCAAAGAGATAGGTCATTGTCATGGGCGATTGTATCTGCGAGAACTGCGTGTTGTAGAGGAACCTCAGGTTTTTGTATTTGAGGGAAACACCATAGTCGTATGATGGCTTGTTGCCGATGCCACCGATGGTGATGTCGCCTGCTTGGCCATACGAATTAGGCAGTGCCGTCTGTTCCTTGGTGATATATCTCTCTTCTCCTTTGGCTTTGTAGAAACTGCCCCAAACCAGCAGGTCGAGGTCGAAGTATCTCTTGCCGAAGAGCAGGTCTCCACGCATCTGACCATAATTGCCGACGCCAGCCTTCACCTTGACACCGTCGATGTCGGCACCCTGTTTCGTGATAAGGTTGACGACAGCCGTGAGCGAAACACCGCCATAGAGCGATGAGGCCGGTCCGCGCAGCACCTCTATCTGTTTCAGTTTTTCGAGACTCATACTGAAATCGGGGGCGGCAATATTGATACTGTAACTGTTCAGGCGGTGTCCGTTCAACATGATAAGGATCTTCTCCTGTCCGTTGCTGTAGATGCCGCGCATACTGATGTTGATATCGTCGTTACAGTCGATGATGTTCATGCTGGGCACATAGATGGCCAGCACCTCCTGTAAGTTCCGGGCACCCGAGTTACGGATCATCTCTTCGGTGATCAGAGTGGTGGGCACAGGCACCTCGTTCAGGTTCTCTGCCTGACTCGAGGCTGTGGTGATGGTGGCGGTAAGGCCCGATCTCAAGTTTTCCACCATATCAATGAAGCGCTGGGGGTCTTGTGGCGAGGCGGTGTAGTAGGGATCCTCGTTCAGCAGGTTTCTGGTAGCCTCTTCGGCCCTCTTCACATCGTCGAGACTGAGGTGACAGAGTGCCATCAGGCGGAAGGCACTCTGGCGGACATTGCCACTGAAACTGTCCATATTGTCATTCAGGATAGACACGGCCTGCTCTACGCGTCCGATGTCGTATTCCCTCTCTGCTTCGTTGTAGATTTGTCGAACTGAACTGTCCTGCGCTTGCACTGAAAGTGCCGACAGGCAGACGATGATGGATATTAGATAAAACCTGATTCTCATTTTTATTGCCCTTTCTTAAATATGATATGAGATAGATGCCATCAGTGTCCTTCCCCTCTGGAAGACGGGAACCGACTGATAACTTGGTCCACATATATAATTGTAGGTATCGAATATGTTCTCGCAGTCGAGCGATACTTGCAGACGTTGATTGTAACAGTACTTGACGCCGAGGTCGAAGAGCATCTTGGCATCCACCCAAAAGTCATACTCCTCACCATAGGGTTGGAAGTTCAGTTTCTTGCCGATGTACGAAGCGTGGCCATAGACCTTCACTTCGTGGCGCTTGCGCTCTATCAGTTTCCAGGCTCCGTGAAGGTTGAGCGTCAGATGAGGTACGCCAGTGACCACGTTTTCGGTGTCATTGTAATAGAAGCGCTTACTGTCTATATCTTTACAGAGACAGAACGAGAGATAGGCCGAAAGATGCCTGTGTGAATAGTTGGCTGATCCCTCTATGCCGATGTTCGACAGTTGCCCGTCGTTCATGCCTTCTTCTTCAAAACTCACACCTCTGGGCGACCAGCAAAGCAGATTCTTGTATCTGTTGTAAAAGAGGTTGGCTTCATAGTTGAGATGCAGGTTTCTGATGGTTCCTGAAGCCGTCAACTGTATGGCAGACAGATGCTGGGGCTGCATGAAGTATTCGCCACTTGAAATATAGCGATAGTAGAAGGATAGGTCTGCAAAGGCCTCTGAATACGACAACTTCATACTAAACCGGTCGTTGGGTACATACACCATTGCCAATCGTGGGGAGAAGGACTTCAACACATCTTCTTTCTGTCGGTATTTCAGATCATAACGGAGACCTGCATTCAGAATGAGTTGGGGCGTAAAATAGTGCTTGCCCTGCAAGAAGAAAGAGAGACTTTTCTCATTGCCGGCTTTGATGATTTCTGGAAAATCGAGATAACCTTCTATGACCTGTTCAAAATCCCGCAACCATACATAAATTCTTGACAGAAGAGAAAAATGCTCATACTGAACACCAGCGAGGAGATTGCCCTTCATATTGCCTATACGATAAGGAGAACTGGCTTTAAGCATCCCTCCTATGGTTCGTTCATTATACCTGGAGTATGATGCCTGCCCGGCATTTGTGGTTGTTTCGAACATGAGATTGCCTTCCTCATCATAGACAAATTCATTGTCATTGTTAAGGATTGGTTCTATATACACAACAGAGTCATGATTAACCACATAATTATGAAATGTGTACCAGTCAGCGTAAACCGTACCGCTCAACTGAATGTTCTTGAATTGGTGCGTATAGGTTAATTCTGCATGTGTCTCATCTGTCCCGTGACCAGGTTTGATATCATTGATAAGAAAATACCTGTCGTAGTCGTAACCGCCGAAATATTCTGAAATCATTTCCATTTTCTTGAATGACTTGTGGCTGAACATCAGGTCGAATCCTTTTAGCCTGAATGTCAGGCCAATGTCATAGGCAGGCCTGTCTTTATAACCTTCAATATAGATTCTTTCGGGAGAAATATTGATGGTTTTGTAATTGCCCCATTCTTCAATGTTGTTTTTAAATAACTCCTGATAATAGCCATCTCCGTCGCTGTAATGACGTATCTGGCCGTCTGACTTATAGATAGAGGCCCAGGCGAAGATGTCGGCATTCATAAACTGCGTGCCTATCGTGAGGTCTGCCTTATGGGTGCCGAAGTTTGCATAGCCGTATTTCGCTTTGAGGCCATTGAGACTCTTGCCGCTTTTGGTGATGATATTGACAACGGCTGATAAGGCCACGTTACCATAGAGCGACGAAGCCGGCCCTCGCAACACTTCGATGTGGTCTATCTTCTCTGTGCTGATGGAGTAACTGGTAGATCCTGAATTGTCGTAGCGTGAGTTCAGACGGTGTCCGTCTTCCATGATCAGGATGAGTTCCTGCCCCAAGGCGTACGCGCTGTGCATCGATAAATTGTTGATCTCATCCGTTGATGCTACCTCCGCCATGCCTGGCACGTAGGCTGCGAGAATCTGGTTCAGGTTCTTGTTGTAGCCCAGTTCCTCTATCATGTCGGCTGTGATGATGGTGACGGGTGAGGGGGCCTCGCTGATGCTCTCACTCTGACTCGATGCTGTGGTGATCGTGGTGGCGATACCGCCCTTTAATTGTTTGATAAGATCCTGAAAACGAGCGGGATCGTCCACGTCGTTGTAGAAGTTATTAAGTTTGATCAACTGTCCTGCATAGAGGCGTGCTTCTTCGTCGCGGTCCTCACTCAGACAGCAGAGTGCCATCAGTCGTAGCACACTTTGCCTGAGATCGCCTTCGAAACTATCCAGATGATTCTGGAGGAGGGTGAATGCCTGTTCTGTGCGCCCGATATCAAAGTCACTCTCTGCCTGATTGTATATCTGGCGAGGGGTGTCTATCTGGGCGCTGGTAGTAAGACACGCCAGCATGAGACCTATATATATAATAAGGTGTCGTCTCACTTCCTGATGGGAATCGTAAATGTAAAGGTTGTGCCTTCGCCCTCAGTTGATTCAAATGAAATCTTTCCGCCGTGCTTGTTCTCGATAATGTCACGGGTGATGCCCATACCCAGTCCTGTGCCTTGTCCTACGGGCTTGGTGGTGAAGAAGTTCTCATACAGCCGTTGCTTCACTTCTTCTGTCATGCCCTCGCCGTTGTCTGCGATGCTGATGCTGATGGCTGAGCCTTTGGTCTTGACGCTGACAGTCAACTCGGGATTGTAGTCCTCTCCTGCCTTCTGCTTCTTACTCCATAGGGCATAGCAGGCATTGTTCACCACATTCAGTACGGCACGGCTCAGATCCTGTGGGATGACCATCATCTGTGGCATACCGGCCTCGTACTGTTCGTGGATGTTGATGTTGAAGTTCTTGATGTTGGCACGCATGGCGTGATACGACAGCCACACATATTCCTTCACCAGTTTACAGACATCCGTAGGCAGGAACTCGTTCTCCTTGCCTCTCGACACCAACAGGATGCCCTGGATGATGCCGACGGCACGCTCACTGTGCTCAACGATCTTCGACAGGTTCTCTTTCAGGTCGGCAACGATGTCGTCGATGTCCTCCCGGTCGTCCTGCGAGAGTTTGTCCTCGTTGTCCTCCACAATCTCCGTGAGGTCGCTCAGGAGTTTGCCGGAGATCTTGCTGAAATTGATGACGAAGTTCAGGGGATTCTGAATCTCGTGGGCGATACCAGCACTCAGCATGCCTAATGAGGCAAGTTTTTCCTGCTTATGGAGTTGTTGTTGGAGATGTTCAATCTGATCCATAGTCTATGCTTTTTTAAGAGGTATGATAATGGTGAACTCAGTGTATTCATCCTTGACGGACTTCACGCTGATGTCACCGCCATGATTCTGTATGATCTCACGACTCAGATAGAGTCCTACGCCAGAAGCCTCACCGGTGGTCTTTGTGGTGAAGAAGGGGTCGAATATCTTGTTGATGATGGTTTCTTCGATGCCGATACCGTTGTCGTGGATGACCACCTTGGCCGAGTTGCCCGACAGGGTGGCGTGAAGTGACAGTTCCGGCGAGAAGGATGTCTTCTGGGCCTTCTTGACGATGGCGTAGACCGAGTTGCCGAGCATACACATGATGGTCTTGCTCAGTTGCTCTGCGTTACCGTTTATCTGTATGGTCTCCGGATAGTCGAAGACGGTCTTGATATGGTGCTGGTCGATTTCATTCTTGAAATACTCCAATACCATCTGCTCGTTTTGGTGGATGACGGTGGCGAGGTTCATCGGCACGATACCACCTGAACGGTCTTTCAGCATCTCCTCCATCGCCTTCAAGGTACGGGTGGTGCTCTGTCCGTGTTCGCCCACCTTTTGCAGATTGCCTGAGAGCATGTCGAGCACATCCAGCGTGTCTTCGTAGTTGTCCTCACTCATATTATCCTTCTCATCCTCTACATTGGCCTTGACGTCTTTCACGAGTCCTTCGGAGAGTTTGGCGAAGTTGTTGATGTAGTTCAGCGGGTTCAGGATTCGGTCGATGAGTCCCTGGGTCAGTTTACCGACGGTTGCCATCTTTTCCAGTCTGACCACCTCTGCCGTCCGCTCCTGTACCAGACGTTCCAGTCTTTCCTTATCCTTTCCCAGTTTGCGCAGTCGCAGACGGAAGAGCAGATAGAAGAGGGCCAGCAGCAGGAGGACATACACCAGGTTCATGTACCATCTGAGGTAGAATGGGGTCTTGATGATGAACTGGATGCTTGTGATGTCTGTCAGACGATTTGTGACGTCTCGGGCTTGCACACTGAAAGAGTAGATACCATGGGCGAGATTCGTGAAGTTCGCTGAGGTATTGGTCGACCATGCGCTCCAACTGCCGTTGTTCAGGCGATAACGGTAGAACGTATGTCCTTCGATGGGTGTCTGGTCGAGTGAGAAGGTGAAGTGCAGTTCATTCTCGTTGTGGTCGAGTTCTGGCAGCATCTCAGGCATCTCCCCGAAGCCTCCCCAGAGGATGCTGTCGCTGCCTAACGTGACGGAGTGGATGAGGAGTTTGGGCTTGGTCTTCTTGGCGACGTCATTGACTCTGGTATCGATGATGACCAGTCCGTTCTCGTTGCCGATCCATATCTCATCCTGCTGGGTATAGATGGCACGAACTGCCATCTCATGAATGGGGAACAGCAGCAGGTCCAGATCATTCAGCCGTTTGCCGTTCTTCCATCTGTAAACCGCCTTACCCTCACTGTTGGTCAGCCATGTGATGCCTTTGCTGTCGACGGTCGAGTAGAGCGGGTAGGGGAAGGGCTTGGTGGTTTCGGCACTGATCACTTCCACCTTGCCGTCTGTCAGCACGATCGTCGACATGGTCTCGGCCTTGTTGCCGGTCTTATACAGGTCGAAGTTCTGGTCAGTGGCCTTCTTGTTCCAGATCAGTCCGTAGATGCTTTGCAGCCATATGGTGCCCTGGTTATCCTTTAAGATCTTTGTGACACTTTCCAGATTGCACACCTTCCGGCGGTTCTGGCCGTTGGCATTGTACAGATAGACACCGTCCAGTTCACCACTGTAAAACTCATTGCCATCGACCAGAAGGGAGACCGAAGTGGTGCTTGTCAGTCGTTTTGCACCACCGCCTGCCGACACGAGGAAGATGCCGTCTGCCGTTGCTGCCAACAGGTCTTTGCCGAAGTGCTTCAATTCCTGACAGGTATGGTTGACGCCAGTCACTTTGACAAACCGCATCCCTTCCTGACGGAACAGTCCGTCGTCGGTGCCGGCATAGATCTTGCCATTGAAGTTCTCGATGGAAGAGACGCTGCCCATCAGGCCTTCATACGTCGTGAATCGGGAGAGGGGCGATGGTACCTGTATGGCGAACACACCTTTGGCGGTGGCTCCCCACAATTGTCCCCGCTGGTCGTAGGACATATAGACAATATCGTTGGAACAGAGTCCGTTGGCATCGGTGATGGTGTAGAGGTCTTTCCCCTCGTCGTTGCGGATGATGACGCCTGTTCCTTTCTTGATGACGGCGGTGAGCCCATTGTCCAGTGGCTCTTCCAGGACGATGTCGTTCTTGATGATATTGGACTCTCCTCTTTCCGCTGCATCGACATCCACCACGTCGAGGACGCCTATTTTGAGGGCATGCGAGTCGATAGTTTTCCAGACGGAGACCTCATCTTCGCTTTCCACCTGATAAATGTTACCGTTGTTCGCGATGAACCTCACTTTCCCGTCGCGCTCGAATATCTCGTTCACCTCGCCGTGGAAGAGGTCGGGTTTTCCTATCCGTTTGAGATAGATTTCACCGTTGTCCTTTCTCTTTATCTTTCCGAAATAGTTGTATCCGCCCACCCAGATGGTATTGTCGGAAGTCCTTACGACAACCGTCACACGTGAGATGCCGGGGGTGTGGAGGATGCGCCAGTTGGCATGGTCGTAGTACATCAGTCCCTCGAAGTTGGCAACGAACACGTTGCCGTTCTCGTCGGTCTCCACATCGTAGTTCAACTTGTTGGCATGATATTCCTCCACCGTAAAGTTACGGATGAAGGGAATACCCTGCGCCCCTGCCGTTAAGGATGAAAGGAGGCAGATTATTGTGCAAACGTCTCGTATGGCACGTCTTGTCCGATGTAATAGTTCCATTCTTCTGTTGTTAAGTTTCGTTTTATCTTCTTCCTGATCACATCCACCATCTGCGGAACGGAGATGTTCACAGCCGTCAGATTACCCTTGACATCGCCCATCCAGAAGGTCTTCATGGTCGAGTCGAAGTCGAAGTGCATGATCCAGTTGCTGATTTCCACCAGCGTCATGGGCTCTACCTTCTCGTTGGTAGGCACCCAGAGTTTCACGCTGCCGTCGTAACTCGACGAATAGAGCAGACGGCCATTCATCGTCAGTTTGGAGATACGTGAACGGTGGCCTATCAGTTTATGCACGTTGCCTTTATTGTCGACAGTCCAGATAGTGCCGTCGCTCATGCCGTAGGCTTCAATGCCTGATTCCTTTGAATTGCAGTAGGCTGTCAACTTTCCTGTGACGGGTAGTTTCTCGGTGGAGAACTGGTCGAGGCCTGTCAGGGTGTGACTCATGCCCTGGTCGTCGAACAGCACGATGTCGTCATTCTTCCTTGCACTATGAATGACCTGGAAGGGCAGGGTGTGGGTGGTTCTGACTACCATACGCTTCTCGTCGACGAGTGCCAGACCGTTATCGCCTACCGCCAGGATGGCGTTGTCGCGCAGACGGTGCAGTCGCATGGGATTCCCGATGCCGTTCAGTTCGAGTATCTTGGGGTCCTTCTGGTCTGGGCGTATGATCACCAGGTGTCCTGTGCGACTGATGGCATAGAGGCTGCCGTCGCTTTCGCTGTCTACGTCGCGGAAGTCATATTTGCTGTCGCTGAAAAGTTTCTTTGCATCCAGCCGGTTGTCTTGCCGCTCTGTGACGATAATCTCGCCGTAGTTGCTTATGCTGACGATCTTGTTGTCTGTGCCACGCACATATTCTATGTTCATCACGGCACCCGTATGTTCCGACCACGTGGTCATACTCTGACTCATCTGCATGAGCGACTGGAAGATGGCGGGATAATAGATGTCGCCACCGTAGCGTGTGGTGTAGAGATACGAGGCGTAACTCAGCATATTCGCAATCTCGTCGTTGCCAGTTTGTGCCTGGATGGTGGAGATGGAACCTAATGAGCGCCCCAGGGCGATGTAACTCAGCGTGTCGGCCTTCCGCTTTGAGAACTCGGCCTGTATGCGCTGGTGCTCAGCCATCAGTCGCTGACTCTCCGCCACTTCCGACGCCTCCAATGCCTTCTTCTCCGAGGCCACAGCGTTGCGCTCTGCTTCGAGGGCGTTCTGCCGTTCTATTTCCGAGCGGAGGCGCATCTCGTTGGCCACGCGTGTCTGCTGGAGTGCCTCTTCACGCTTCTCGTCGGAAATCTCCCTTTGCTCGTTGGCGATCTCCTCCATCTGGGCACTCACGCTTTTGACCACAGTCGAGCGCATCTCTTTCTCTTTCAGTTCCTCAATCTGCGCCTCCAACTCCTTCACGGTCTTGCGCTCAGCGTCCCAACCGTAGAAGCCGTATGCCGCCAGCCCTGCCAGCAGCACGCCCGCACAACCCGTTATGATGCTCTTTCCTTTCACTTTTCACTTCTCACTTTTCACTTCTCTCTTCTCTCTTCTCACTTTCGCTTCAAGGCGAGCAATGTGATATCATCGCTCTGCTCCGCATCACCAACAAATGCCTTCACGTCTTCTTTCACCTTGTCGATGATTTGCTGGCAGTCAGCCTTCGTCTGCTGTTTCAACAGGGTTTCCAGACGTCCTTCGCCATATTCGGCGTAGTCTTTGTCAGTGGCCTCGGTCACACCGTCGGTATAGAGCAGCAGCGTGTCGCCATGCTCCAACTGCAATTTCTCGTCCGAAAACTCGTATTCGTCGATGGCGCCTGCTACGATGTTCTTCGACAGAGGCAACTGCTCGATGGTGCCGTTGGCCTTCATCAGGTAGGGTGGGTTGTGGCCTGCATTGGCGTAGGTCACCTCGCCCGTCTGGATGTTATAGATGCCGTAGAACACGGTGACGAACATACTGTTCACAGCCTCTTTCGCCAACAGATTGTTAGAGTAAGTCATGCACTCGGCAGCCCCAGTGCCCCGTATGCCGGTGGCACGGATGAGCGTACGGCTCACGGCCATGAAGATGGCGGCAGGCACGCCCTTGCCGCTCACGTCGGCAATCACGAAGCCGATGTGGTCCTCGTCGATGCGGAAGAAGTCGTAGAAGTCGCCACCCACATCTTTGGCGGCATTCATCGAGGCGGCGATGTCCAACTGACTGGCGTTCTCGGGGAACGGCGGGAAGATGCGTGGCAGGATGGCCAACTGGATCTCACGGGCCACCGCCAGGTCGCCCTTGATCGACTCCAACTGCGTGTGCTCCTGCTGCATCGTCTTGATGTACTTAATTTGCTCCACGGCCTTCTCGATGGTTACGCTCAGGTCGTCGAGGTCGATGGGCTTCGTAGCGAAGTCGAAGGCACCGTTGTTCATCGCCTGGCGGATGTTACCCATGTCGCCGTAGGCCGACACCATGATACATTTCAGGGCAGGGTTCTGCATCTCGTTGATCTTCGTCAGCAGGGTCAGTCCGTCCATCTCGGGCATGTTGATGTCGCTCAGGATGATGTCGAAGTCTTTTTCTTTGAGCAGCATCGTGAGGGCTTCCAGGCCGTTGTGGGCAAACTTAAACTCGTACTCTCCCTTTCGGATTTGTCTTCTGAAATATTGCGTCAACAGCAATTCGAGATCCATCTCGTCGTCGACGCTGAGAATTTTAACTGGCATATAATTAGGTATTAATATCTTTTTGGTTGCAAAGATACTGATATTTGTGCGAAAAACAAAATAAAATCCGAATTATTTTGGTAAGTTAATAATATACCCCCTTACCTTTGCCCTATTCAGATAGTCTTAACAACTCATTGGAATTATCCGAACGACTCTTTCGAATAATCCCTTATAGGGTAAAGGAATTATCCGAACACGTCAAAGGGATTATCCGAATAGTTGATTAAGATTATTTGAATGGCCATGCTAAGAAGTTAGTCCAAAGAAATCTCTTTTTTTTCCTTTCTTCCTTCCGGAAATTTTGATGATATCGGGAATTTTTCGTACCTTTGCAGCCTGTAAGACAGAGCAAATGGCCATATTACATATCTTCAACCCCGAACACGACATTGCGCTGGCAGCAAACCTAGGCAATTTCACGGCACCGCATGCAGGCAGACAACTGAGACACGACCTCGGCTATCTGCCGGCCATCTGGGCTGCGACAGGCGATTATGTGCTGGTGGAGGACGTGGAATGGGCGCAGACAGCCTTCTCGCGATTGCTGCACAGACGGTTTGATGGGTTTGTCGACAAACATGCGTTTGCCCGCCTTGACATCGACTGTGTGAACCCGTGGGGCTGGGACTTGGCGCTGCGTGAGTTCATCATCCGATACGGGGTGGAGGCGGTACCGACAAAGGAAGAAATCGCCGTGATCCGCGACCTGTCGCACAGAAAGACGGCTGTATGGCTGTTGGGGGAATTGAAAGATGATGGTCTTTTAGGCGAGTCGTGGTTGTCGGAGCGTCTGGAAGGCATAGGGGATTTGTTGCAAGGACACCAACACCTTGTGGTGAAGGCGCCTTGGAGCAGCAGCGGGCGCGGCATCCGCTTTATCGACGGGGAAATGAACGACTACCAGGTGCGATGGATTCGGAACGTGATAGCCCGTCAGGGGTGTGTAGAGATAGAGCCGTATTATCATAAGGTGAAGGACTTCGGGATGGAGTTTGAGAGTGATGGCGAAGGGTGCGTAAGGTATTTAGGACTCTCGCTCTTCCATACGCAGAACGGGGCTTATACGGGAAACATTCTGGCGACAGAGGAGGAAAAGCGGGAGATGATAAGCCGCTATCTGTCGACGGATCTGCTTGATAGGGTCCAGCAACGCATCTGTAAAGGTCTGAGCGAGCGATTTAAAGGGAAGTATTGTGGTCCTTTCGGCATTGATATGATGATTGTAGCCTCGGAAACCGGCGGCTTTTTACTGCATCCTTGTGTGGAGATCAACCTGCGTCGCACCATGGGACACGTCGCCCTCGAACTGGCCAGGCAATGCACCTCAGATCAGGTGATGCGCATCGACTTTTCTGACAATGCCTACAAACTGAAAATCCGGCGATTATAGACTATTTTGTGTAGAAATCGATGAGCCGCGTGAGGGCCTGTTGACAGACGGGACAGAACTCGGGCTCTTCGTTGGTGCGCATGCGACAGTTCTCGCAACCGCGCCAGACGCCTTTTTCCAGATAGCCGCCGCCCTCGACAAGACCGGCTTTGTCTTCTTTTATCAAGTTCTCCCATTTGATAGGTGTCGTGGCCTTGGTGGTGAGGTTGGGCTCCCAGGGCTCCGTGTCGGCAAAATAGATCGGGTCGTCGTCGCCGTAGGCATACTCGTCGCCTAGGCCGCCGAAGGAATGGCCGAACTCGTGTACAACGACAGGCAGGAACCGTTTGCCGCCCGTAAAACTGAGGTTGTAGGAGTTGAAGATACCGCCACCGCCGTAGTGCTCGGTATTCACCAATATGATAATGTGTTCGTAGGGCGTACCTGCGAGCACGTCGTGGAGGCGTTTCATGTGAAGGGTGGTCAGGTAGCGGTCGCTGTAAAACGTGTCGAAGTGGGAACCGAGAACCGTCTGCCGCCAGATACCCTTCGAGGGCTCACTGGTGCCAGACTCTTCGGATGCTGACTTCAGGGCGATGATGTTAAAGCGGTCTTGCAACGACTTAAACGGTTCGTGGTGGAAAAGGGAGCCGATGGCCTGTCGGCAGTGGTCGAGATAGAGGTTCATCTCGTCGGCTGTATAGCCCTCTGCCACGAAGGCAATACGGATACATCGGGTGGTGTCGGCAGCCGGATGTAGCACCTCGTAGGGCGTGATGTTGCGCTCACCGGTCTTACGGATCAGAATGTCGGTGGGCACCACGGTGTGGGTCATGGTGGCAGCAATCCTGTTGTGGTAGTCGTAGAGTTCGACGGTGATGTCCACCGTGTCTTTGGGGAAGGGGATGAGGATGACATTCTCGAACGACCGCTGTACGTGTTTGGCTTCATCAGTGGCGAGCCATTCCTGGAAGAGGGTGGAGAAGGCGTGGCGGTAGATGACTTCATCACGGTCGTGTGGTCGCACGATGATTTGCCCGTTACCTTTCAACGGTACCTCACTCAGATGCTGGCGTTTACCATACCAGTGAGACAGCGCAACGAGTTCATCGACATAGATCATTGTCTGTCTGTTATCGCCAGCGAAGGTGTAATCCAATCGTAATGTGCGGTCGTCGAAATAGTCCTCAAACCGTTGGGCGCTAATGTTGATGATGGATATTAGTAATACGGTGATAATCAGCAGTTTCTTCATAATTCGATAATTAAGTCCTTGACATAGTTTCTATCCCAGTCGCGCAGGTGGTGACGCTGGTTGTCGTACTGCAACAAGTCGAGGTCGATGGCGACGATGCCATCCTCATTCTTGGTGCGTCCGAGGCGTTTCTCGATCTCCTTCAATACCTCGCCGAGGAGCCCTTCTCCGAGGACCGTCGTGCCTGTGCAGAGTTGATTGAGGTAGGGCTCTTTCCTGATGCTGTTGACGGGTTCGGTGAAGATGGCCGAAGTGAATTGTACGGTGGTGAGCAACTGGGTGAGTTGGGTGCGGGCAGCCTCCAAATGGGCTTCCTGGTCTACGTTCGATGCGAGCGAGATAATGACGGTATGTTCCTTTTGTTTCATAACGAATGCAAAGGTAATATAAAAAACGGTTTAAATAGAAGAAAATACGGAAAATATTCACTATCTTTGCACTGCCAGAGTGGAGATGGCACGGATGCCAACTATCAAAAGAGCGGGTAAAGTGCTATGCTGACTTGACAAATTGAAAGAAAATGCGTTAATTTCGTGAATTTCTGCTCAATTATTTGGTTAAATGAAAATAAAAGTGTAATTTCGCAGCGTTTTTCAAAAACGAATTAATTTCAAACATTCAAAATAACAATTAAAAATGAAGAAGTACAACTTTAACGCCGGTCCCTCGATGCTTCCCCGCGAAGTGATTGAGAAGACCGCTCAACAGTGTCTTGATTTCAATGGTTCGGGTCTCTCTCTGATGGAGATCAGCCACCGTGCAAAGGATTTTCAGCCT
>JAGCRH010000051.1 GCA_017964785.1 Prevotella sp. | reverse complement strand
GTTTCTTCTCCGGACTGGCAGGTTTCTTCGGCATGAAGACAGCCACATACGCTTCGGCCCGTACGGCTAATGCAGCCCGTCAGAGCATGGACGCCGGACTGAAGATTGCCTTCCGTTCTGGTGCTGTGATGGGTCTGACGGTTGTCGGACTAGGACTGCTTGATATCGCAATATGGTTTCTGGTACTCAGTTATTTCTATCAGGGCGACCAGATGGCTCTCATTACTATCACCACCACGATGCTGACCTTCGGTATGGGTGCCTCGACGCAGGCACTGTTTGCCCGTGTCGGTGGTGGTATCTACACGAAGGCTGCCGACGTGGGTGCCGACATCGTAGGTAAGGTGGAAGCCGACATTCCCGAGGACGACCCCCGCAACCCCGCTACTATTGCCGACAACGTCGGTGACAACGTCGGTGACGTAGCCGGTATGGGTGCCGACCTCTATGAGAGTTATTGCGGCTCTATCCTCTCCACGGCTGCCCTGGGCGCTGCTGCCTTCGGTGTGGCAGGGCTTGACATACAACTCAAGGCTGTCATCGCCCCGATGCTCATTGCCGCTGTGGGTGTGTTCCTCTCACTCTTAGGAATCTTCCTCGTCCGCACGAAGGAAGGTGCCACGATGAGGGATTTGCTCCGTTCACTCGCACTGGGAACGAATGTCAGCGCTGTTCTCATCGCCATCGCCACCTTCGCCATCCTCTACCTCCTGGGTATTGAGAACTGGCTGGGGCTTTCCTTCTCCGTCATCTCCGGTTTGGCTGCCGGTGTGATCATCGGACAGGCTACGGAATACTACACCTCTCACAGTTACAAGCCCACCCAGAAGATCTCTGAGGCAGGACAGACCGGCGCCGCTACCGTGATTATTAAAGGTATCGGTACGGGTATGATCTCTACCTGTATCCCGGTTATTACCATTGGTGTGGCCATCATGCTGAGTTATCTCTGTGCCAACGGCTTCGACCTCTCTTTGACGTCGGAATCCCTGGCTCACGGACTCTATGGCATCGGTATTGCTGCCGTAGGTATGCTCTCTACACTGGGTATCACACTGGCTACCGACGCCTATGGACCGATTGCCGACAATGCCGGCGGTAATGCCGAGATGTGCGGTCTGGGTGAGGAAGTGCGCCACCGTACCGATGCCCTCGACGCACTGGGTAACACCACTGCTGCTACTGGTAAGGGCTTTGCCATCGGTTCTGCCGCCCTCACGGCGCTCGCCCTCCTCGCCTCTTATATTGAGGAGATCAAGATTGCGATGACCCGTGCCGGACAGACGCTGACGAATGTGGCAGGTGACGTGATTGAGGCTTCCAATGCCACCATCCCCGACTTCATGAACTACTATCAGGTAAACCTGATGAACCCGAGGGTCATCGTCGGTGCCTTCATCGGTGCGATGGCAGCCTTCCTGTTCTGTGGTATGACGATGGAGGCCGTAGGTCGTGCAGCAGAGAAGATGGTTCAGGAGGTGCGCCGTCAGTTTAAGGAGATTGCCGGTATCCTCGAAGGAACAGGCACGCCCGACTATGGCCGTTGCGTGGAGATCTCCACCAAGGCCGCCCAGCATGAGATGATCATCCCGTCCATCCTCGCCATCATCATCCCCATCCTCGTGGGTGTCATCCTCGGTGTGGCTGGTGTACTCGGTCTGTTGGTAGGCGGTCTGGCAGGTGGCTTCACCCTCGCCGTCTTCATGGCGAATGCCGGTGGTGCCTGGGACAATGCGAAGAAGAACATCGAGGAAGGTGCTTTCGGCGGCAAGGGCTCGTTTGCCCACAAGGCCTGTATCGTTGGCGACACCGTGGGTGACCCGTTCAAGGATACGTCTGGTCCGTCGCTCAACATCCTCATCAAACTGATGTCGATGGTATCGATTGTGATGGCTGGTCTGACAGTCGCTTTCTCATAAAGAATACTATCGTAGCGAAAATTAGTACCGTCGTAATTTTTGTTAGTACTGTCGTAGCGAAAATTAGTACTGTCATAGCAAAAAATAGTACCGCAGCCATTTCCTGTATGCGATTTATGGCAAAATAGCGGGAAAACATATATAGTAGTCTTATGCCAAAATCAACCCGCCTATCCCGCCTATCCCACACCTAAAGTAAAACATGCCAGGTGCGGGATAGGTGGGATGAGCGGGTTGTTTTTCCCTTACCTTATCATAACACACACGCACGCGCGAGGCCAAGGAATCACTATAACCTAAATATAGGGATCACGGGGTCAGTTCTTCTAATCTTTTTTCAGTGATATATTTGGTCGTTTGGAAATATATTATTATCTTTGCCATTATTATAGAAGTTTATGGCAGTAACGATATTAAAAAAAATTATATGAAGAAATTTAAGTTATTTGCAATGGCAAGCCTGATGATGACAGCCATGCCTATAAAAGCAGACATTGCACCTACGGTGATGCTTCATCGTGGCAATGAAGTGAAAACCTATATGTACTATGAGGTACAGAAGGCTGTTGATGATGCCGTTGACGGGGACACTATCTTTCTGAGCGAAGGAACGTTCCAGCCGTTCAACATCAATAAGCGTATATTGGTACGAGGTGCTGGACCAAATACAATCATTGAAGGAAGTTGCATCATTGACATTTCTGGAACAGAAAAACTGACAATGCCTGTACTTGATGCATTATCATTCAATGGCGATATTCAGGTTGAGAATGCCTACAATCAGTTTACATTGCGCAAATGTGGTATGGACAATCTTATCTTCAATGAAGAAGATGGAAAAGAATATTATGATGTGAAAATAGATAGATGTGGGATAACAAACCGTCTGAATCTCCCCAATAGTGTTATACAATTCAATGCATTTAATTCCAGAATATATGTTCTTTATCCTCATAATTATATAGGGAGTGGAAAATTCTTTCATTGCAATATTGGTAATATCTGTGCCCCAATCACAGGAGCAGAATTCTATAGTTGTACGCTTGGAGGATGTACAAAACTTAATAGTGCTGAATCTAAAACAAACTTGTTAGGATGTATTATTAATAGTTGTATCTATAATTCTAACACTACTACGGGATTATCTCGCCATGATTGTCAAACTAGTAATAGTATAGGCATTGGTAATTTAGATAATAAGGATTTTTACAACTGGAACAAAACAGATAGTAAATATATAAGTGCCGAAGATGGCTATTTAATTGGAGCCTACGGAGGCCAGCATCCTTATAACAGAAATCCTGAAGTACCAGGCGTGAAGAAGCATCAAATCTCTATCGATGCTGCCACGAGGATGATGACGGTGACATTGACGGTTGACAAATTAGATAAGTAGTCGGTCTATGAAAAGGTGTTTATTCATATTATATACCCTTGTTGTATTGACTCAGATCGGTCATTCGCAGGGTTTCGATTACGACATCTGGCTTGACAGTCGTCGTGATGCCATGATGCACGGCAAGTTCACGCCAGGCGAAAACACGCTGACACTCGATATGTCAGTTATCAAGACAGGCGGACTACATTTCCTGAACGTTATCCCTTATTACGAGTGGGGCGAGATGGGACAGTGGAGTTGTATTCCCTTCATCGTGCCAGAGGGATGGCCGTATACTACTAATGCTAGTTTCTTGGAATACTGGGTATACGGCTATGACAGCAAACCGAAGCGCATACCCTATAATGGCACTGCCTATCAACTTGACATCGATGTCAGTATGATGAGTCCAGGTCTGCATTTCCTCAATGTCAGATGCTTCAACGAAGTGGGCGAGGCAGGACCTTGGAAACAAATAACATTTTATATCAGTAACTTCCTCTTTGACAAGGAACCGCTCTGCTATCAGTATTGGATTGACAAGGGCGAGGTACAGACCTGTCACAACTATTATCCTGGTATGGTATCTTTCCCTGTTAGTCTTGAGGGCTTGACAATGGGCAAGCATTCGTTTAGTTACCGCGTCTGTTATTCTGAAGACCCAGAAGCAGAAGATGCTCAGTTTGGTGAGACACAGACTGTGTCGTTTGAAGTTCCTCCACAAATGGGCGATGTTAATGGCGATGGAAATATCGATGCCAAAGATGTTGTTGAAGAGGTTAACTCGATGATGAACAAGCAGTCGTCGAAGTTTAAGCCTGAGGTCTCTGATATGAACAGCGATAAGGCTGTCAATGTGTCAGATGTAGTAAATATCGTTAATCAGATATTGTCAAAAGAATAGGGAATCGCGGGGTCGGTTCTGGAATCGCGGGGATTTCTTGAAAAATATAATAAAAATAAAGATGAATAAAATAATATTGGGGATTATTTTAACTTTCTACAGTTGTAATATATCCCATGCAGATAAGTATCAATATTGGGATGAAATTAGTGATAATTCTAAATTTGAAATTATAAAATCTCTAAATGTTGAAAAAAGTGTTTTGATGCTTTATTCACATCAAATTACATTGTCAGATAATGATACAACAGCAAATATTTTAGATACATTATGTACGCCAACGGAAGGAAATAAAAGAATGTTGTATTTCCATATTATGAATGAAATTGTCAAATGTGCCGATGGGGCTTTCGCAGAACTACTTAGTGAATATTGTATAAAATACATTAATGAAAATGCAGATTATGTATTGGAATATTTTAGTAAGCATCATGATATTAGCAATGGTTACCACTGAGCGTTGGATATGCGCTGAATGAGGTTTCGTTCGATGATAACGACGAACCTCTCCGCTACGCTCCGAGAGCCCTCCTTGTCATCAGAACGATGAAAGGGCTTCACGGTAGAAAGAAATAAATAAGGAAAAAGTTGGTACTGTGCAATACAAGGATACTTCTGGTCCGTCGCTCAACATCCTCATCAAACTGATGTCGATGGTATCGATTGTGATGGCTGGTCTGACAGTCGCTTTCTCATAAGTTAGATAGCACTCAAATGAAAAACGCTCCCGATTGGGAGCGTTTTTTTGTTGGGGATATCACGATATCACTGTTTGATGGCTTCCGCCACGAGTTGGGCGAGCCGTTGAGCACCCTTGTCGTTGGGATGGATACCGTCGTCCAGCACCAGACTGGCATCGGTAAACAGCGAATGCAGGTCGAGCACCTGTAGGTTGTACTGTGCAGCCACCTCTTTCTGAATGGGGATAATCTCGTTGGCAATCACCTGGTCGCTGATATCCCATGTCGACTTGAAGGCGGGAATTGGGGTGCAGAGGATGATACGAGGCTTCACGGGTTCTGCCACCTGTCCCTTCTTGGCTTTCTTACCCTTCTTGGCGGGCTGTGCCAACTGCGGACAGAGCGTGGTGATCATCTGCTGCAAATCCTGCTTGAACTCATCCTTATGCACCCAGTTATGGGGCTTCGAGTCGTTGGTACCCAGTTTGATGACGACAATATCGGGCTTGAAAGCCTGTGCATCGCGCCAAGCCATCTCATTCATATAAGGCACATCGCCCTTGTTCAGCATCGTACGGGCACTCAGTCCGAAGTTCTTCACCGAGTAGCCGTCGCCTAAGAGTCGCTGCAACTGGGCGGGATAGCCATTGCGGGGTGCCAGGTCGATACCATGTCCGTCGGTGATGCTGTTGCCGATACAAGCCACACGGATGGCATCGGTCTTGGGCGCCTTCAACTGATCCAGCCACTTGCCAAGGGTTGCCAGCATCTCGTCGTGATAGGCGAACCACTGTCCGAAGCCGTAACCGTGACCACCAGTAGGATAGAGCAGCAGCATACAGTCGTTGCCGGCATTACGCATGGCGGTATAGTATGCCAGACCATTGGTCAGCGGTGGCACTAAGTTGTCGTCACCCGACATGATGATGCAGGCAGGCGGTGTCAGATGACGCTGCACGGCATTGTTGGTAGAGAAATCGTGTACCAACTTAGGATCCTTCTGTCCAGCCTCGCCGAGGAAGTTGCGGCACGACCATACATGTGACACGCGCTCATCCATCGAGATCACCGGATAGAACAGGATCGAGAAGTTCGGACGCACCTCAAAGGGAGAATGGGTAGAGATGACAGAGGCCAGATGACCACCTGCCGAGAAGCCCATGATACCCACATCGCTGGGATTGATCCCCCAGAGGGCGGCTGAGTCACGCACGATACGGAAACCCTTCTCCACATCGCCCATCGGAATGGTGCGGTCACCTTCCGGCAGACGGTAGTTCACCACAAAATAGGCAATGCCCTTCTTGTTCAGCCAGTCGGCAGCCATCGTACCCTCGTGGGTATTCGACAGCATCGAGTAGCCACCGCCGGGGATACCGACAATCGCCTTGCCCGATGGTGTCGTAGGCAGGAAACAAACCATCTGTGCCTTCCCGTCGTCGGTCAGGTCGAGTGTGAACTTTCTGGCAGTCTGGTCGGTGAGTCCGGGCTCTGCCATCCGGGGTCTCTGGCCCCATTGTGCCTGTGCTGTCATCCCGATCAGCAACAGGGCGAAAACTAATAATTTCTTCATAATCATTGATGTTGAGTTAATTGTGAGGGCAAAATTACGAAAAAAGCCACAGATTACACAGATTTTCACAGTTTTTTTTAGTAATTTTGCCATCAGAATGAAGAAATCACTCCGATATACACTCCTCCTACTGGTTGTCGCAACGGCAACAGGTTTCTATCTGGGCTGGCGGCATCAGACGAAACGACAGCAGGCTGAGGCGAAGGGCGACACGCTGACCAGCAGGACGTTCAGCATCTCCCCCGCCCTGCGGCTCGACTCCATCCTCAAACAGATAAAGGAAGACCGTCAAGACGAACTGGACTACTATCTGGACCGTCACAATGTGGAGGACGAGGGCTACGAGATGGTGGCAGCCTTTGCCGCAGGGAAACGACACAACGAAGTCATCGACACTATACCTATATATAATATAGGGCGCTGGAAGGGTAAGAAGCGCCAGGGTACTGCCATCAGCCGCGACTCCTTGGGGCGTATCACCATCGGACAATGGGATGAAGACACACTCACCAGCGGTATCCGCATCGACTCGACGGGTATCTATCAGGGAGCCTTCCGAGGTGGCAGGGTCGGCACCATCGTCGATGCCAAGGCGCAGGGGCACGGCTCGTATATCTCTGTGGAAAACCACTATTTCGAGGGACACTGGGAGAACGACCTGCGTCACGGCTTCGGCCTGCAACTTCTGGAAAATGAGGTGGCCACGGTGCTGAAGACTGGACAGTGGCAGCAGGGCGTGTTCAAGGGTGAGCGGATGAACTACACCTCGGAGCGCATCTACGGTATCGACATCTCCCGCTACCAGCACGGCAAGGGACGGAAGAAATACCCCATCCTATGGAACAAACTGCGCATCACCCACCTCGGGTCGAAGAGCAAGAAACAGATCTCCGGCAAGGTGGACTATCCCGTCTCGTTCGTCTTCATCAAGTCGACGGAGGGTGTCAGCGTGCGCAACCCCTACTACGTCCACGACTATGCCGCCGCCCGTAAGGCTGGCATCCCCATCGGGGCCTACCACTTCTTCTCGACTAAGCGCACTGGGGCGGCACAGGCTGAGTTTTTCATCAACCATACCCTGTTCCGCAAGGGAGACCTGCCCCCCGTACTCGACATCGAACCCTCCAACAGCCAGATTGAGGCAATGGGAGGCTCGAAGGCGCTGTGGAACAATATCCGCACATGGCTGCAAGCCGTCGAGAAGCGCTGTGGCGTGAAACCCATCCTCTATGTCAACCAGATGTTCGTCAACAAATACCTGCCAGATGCGCCCGACATCAAATGTGACTACAAGGTGTGGATAGCCCGCTACGGGGAATACAAGCCAGACATCCATCTGATTGTCTGGCAACTGTCGCCCGACGGACGGGTGCAGGGCATCACCGGCGAGGTGGACATCAACGTGTTCAACGGCTACCAGACACAGTTCAATGAGTTCATCGAAAAAGAAACGATACAATGAAGACAATTCTTATTTTGGTTGGCAAAACGGTAAACAAGCATTTCGTCGCAGGGATTGACGACTATGCCGGACGCATTACCCACTACATGCCCTTCGACATCGTGACCATCCCGGAACTCCGCCAGACCAAGAGTCTCTCCGAGGAACAGCAGAAGTCGGCGGAGGGTGAACTGATCCTGAAACAGATACAGCCATCCGACACGGTGGTGCTCCTCGATGAACACGGCAAAGAACTGCGCAGCATCGAACTGGCCCGTTGGCTGGAGCAGAAGCAGCAGACCGCCCGCCGCCTCGTATTTGTCATCGGCGGCCCCTACGGTTTTTCACCAGAGGTCTATGCCCGTGCCAACGAGACGCTCTCCCTCTCACGCCTCACGTTCTCTCATCAGATGGTACGCCTCGTATTCACCGAACAACTCTATCGCGCCTGCACTATCATCAAAGGTGAGCCCTACCACCACGAGTAAAACAAAAAAGCCCGCCAATTGGGGCGGGCTTAATCGTTATCGCTCGATGTCAGGCCAAGACAACTCTCAAGAGTTACTGGCATGAATTACGAGACCATCAGGAATATAGCAAAAAAATTGCCATGAAAACAGGCACCTATACTCAGGTGCCTCTTACCCACGGCTAATCCCATCTTTCTGAGAAAGTGGGTAAACATTGGTTCAGGCAATTACTGCCCGAACTAACTCATAACGAGGTTTACTTATTCTCAATATATTTCTATTCTTTGCGGATTGAAATAGGTATCAACTTTGCTTCTTTAATCCCGTGCATTAACAATTTGTAATCAATTGACAAGGCGTTCTTCTTCACCGCATCCACAAAATCCTCTCTACTGATGACTAAGAAAACCAAAAGTGAGTTGTCTATTTTTCTTGTGGGCAGTAAACACCATAGAGGTTTTCTCCTTTGATCATCTTGATCTAACCCTAGCCAGTCTCTAAAATCGAAAAGTACAGGAACCTTACTTTGTTGCCATTCTCTTGGAATATTATAAATGCCATGTTTAACAACATATAAACATGTTCTCGGTATATATGAAAGTGAAAAAGAATTCAGGTTTTGACAAAATTTATCAAAATCTCGTTTCCTACGGGTCCCATCAACAACCCAAACCATATTTTTATAAAACTCTTCTCTCGAGATTCGCTCTTCATTAGAAATGTGTGAATGCTGGAACTCAACAACTAGATCAGAACTGGTTTTAATATCAGCAATATGCTTCTCGCCTGTTTTCTCGTCGTAAGCGACAATTTCTTGCCATTCTTTAGGAAATAGATTTTTCCAATTTCTATGCCAGTCTGTCTCGCTCTCCCACCACTTATCACAATGAGCGATGCTCTTATGAGCCCAATGGTTTATTTTATATTGACCACATTTCGGTATTACAGACTCTTGGCATATCGGGCATACGCCCTTTAAGCCCTTTGCTGCTTCAACCTTTTCATTATCAACTAAAGCAAACTTCATGATTCAAATATTTACTGAGAGTTCTTCCGTATCTCCCTCAAAGATGAGATTAGTCTGCCGAGCGTCTACCTTGCGCTGTACTGTTAATACAATCTCATAAATTGCGAATGATGACATGATATTTTATTGGTTTATATTGCCAGGCCGTATATCCGTCTCACATAATCATCAACTTCGGCCTTTGTGTCAAGTGAAAGAAGATGGTGTTTCTGCTCCTCAGTAAAGGGATAGACGCCAAACGACTTGACATAGTTCTTGGCATATGAGTAATAACCAGTGGAATATGGCTTACTCGTATGTTTCATATAGTAATCAAACACACTGGATTCAAGTACTCGTTTCAAGAACAACAGTTCTGTTTCTGATTCGCTATATATAGCATAGCCACAGTAAATCA
This sequence comes from Prevotella sp., assembly GCA_017964785.1. Lineage (GTDB taxonomy): Bacteria > Bacteroidota > Bacteroidia > Bacteroidales > Bacteroidaceae > Prevotella. The sequence continues at coordinate 6,538 of JAGCRH010000051.1, read as the reverse complement.
TCATGTCCCTCTGAGGCATATAGACAAAGTGTGGCATGTCACTCATATATGGGAACAGCAGTTTCCTTCCACTATCAGCAATTGCCTGCGTGCGTCCAAAAGCATACCATGCTCCGTAATCACCTTCTCCTTTGTCTCTTGCATCCAACACATCTCTGCATGACTGAAGGTAGGCGTATGCTTTGGGGTAATTGTTAATGAAGAAATCTTCTTTAATTACATTTGTATTGTCATCGTAGGGGGTGATGATTTTCTCTTCTTTCTCAGCAATTTCCGCTTCTGTCTTTAGAATGTTAGGCTTAATGATATCGCGGCAGATAGCTTTCTCGATAGGATATTCACGTCCTTCACGTAAGAGATAATAGTAGTTCTCGTCGATTCGAGTCGGACGGAATATGAATACATCGTTTGCCAACGTTGCTATACCGTTTTTAATGACATACAGGTCTCCAAGTGCTTCCCCCGCATTTTCAATAAGTCGGATATTGTTCAAGACCTCGCTGTGATTCAGATTCCATCCACGATGATCGTCTAAGATATTGTAGTTGATACGGCTATAGACAAAATTATTTTGGGCCTCGACATCAGCCAGTTCTGCTTTGGTATAAAGCAAGGAGTCTCTTTGAGTTTTGGAAAGGAAGGCCAGACAAGTATATGCCAACTTCTTTTTGAAGACCAATTGCTCTCCGAAATCAATGATGCTAAGACTAACTTGATTGTCATAGAAATACCTGCGCAAAGCACGCGCATTCACACTCTTGAAGAAAGAATTGACAGTGATAAAACCTAAAATACCATCCTCACAAAGAACAGACATACCAATCTCAAAGAATGGTATATACAAATCAGCATTTCCAACTCGTGATGTCTGCCAACGAGGTAACAGTTGTTTGGTGGCAGCATCAATATGCTTTGAACGCACGTATGGTGGATTGCCTACAACAATATCGAAGCCGGTATTCTCATGTACAGCAGGTAAATTCATGAAATCGAATGACAGAGAGTTCCCGCTATACAAATTGAAGTCTTCATCCTTAACTTCCTCACCATGAAGCAGGGCTACAAGAGAAAGTAATATTTTTGCCCTGGTTATGCTCATTTCACTAATATCAACACCATATAGATGGTGGAATATGGTTACAAATGGAACCTGAGTGCGTTCGTGGATTGTCTCTGCTAACGTATAAAGGAATGCTCCACAGCCACATGCAATGTCAGCACAAAGGCACATGTCCAAAGGTTTGGTTGCTGAATGAAGAACCTGTCTGACAATATAATCACGAATATAGCAGGGAGTATAAACTGCACCATTTGTTGTGCGTTCTGCTCCTGGAATTGCAAGTTCAAAGATGGTAATAACATCTTCGAGCGAAATACTACTTGAAAGAACTTCTGCATCTACTGGTTTGACATCAACAAACTGTGCAAGGAAACCAGTTTTTGCCTCCAAATGATGGCAATGGAGAAAAGCAGTCACGACAAGCCGGTTCATCAAATCGGCATTGTCTGAGTAATTCTTGATAAGTATGTTAATCTTCTTGTCCATATGGGTTCCTGTCTTTGCGGATGGTGGAATATAGTAGTGCTTTGTCCTCGGCCTTTTTAATACCGTATAACTTGTCACACAGCTGGTCGAGTTGTCGCCAAAGAGAGTTCAAAGAAAGCATAAGTCCTGATGTCTGCGAGCCTACACTATTGCGTATCTGTTCGTTGGTCAGTTCTATCTGTTTTGCTATACTTGCCAGTTTTGCAATATTGCGTCCACTCTTAATGAAAGCTTCTTTGGGGAAAGGTACGGGATCAAGGAACTGCTTGTTGAACTTGTAGTAACCGCCTTGCTGAGGATTAGCTATCGAGCGGGCAAAAGTATTGAAAATAGTCGAATTAATGATTGCGGCAAGGGCATAGAGGTGTTTCTCATCAGGTTTGTCAATCTGAATGAAAAACATATTGGCATTGTCACAATAGACATGCTTCTCCATCACAACTGATGCCTGTGGATACTGGGCAGTCATTGGTACACACAGTTTCTCATACACCGCTCCATGATTGTTGGCTCGTGTAAATAGGTGCCAATGATCAGTGGAGTTATAATCAACATTCCTTTGTGGAAGGGTTTCAACATTTTGGCATATCAAGTTTTCGTGTTTTGCAAGATATGCTCCGGCCTTGGGATATAAATTCGTGAAGTCGGAAATACTGAGTTCAGTAACCTCTCCCTTATCGGTTACGGTATAGGGGAACAAGGCGAAGGTAGTGTACGGCCTTTTTGTCAAAGGTGCGAAATGTTCATTACAGAGCAATGGACGACAGGCTCCTATCTCTACTTCAACATGCTTGTCGATTACGGAATGACCATAAAGAATGCCATTAGATATGCGTTCGACAACAATCTGGTAGGCATCGTTCCAAAGCATCTGCAATCCCACTTTGATATGGCAGACTTCTCCGATGGTACCCAACTCTTCCGACAGTCTAAGTCTCAGGGCATTAAGCGGAGCATTCTCGAAATTCCAGGGTGTCTCACCGAGAGCCTTTGCGGGTAGCAATTGCTGTCTGTCGTCAGATGAATTCAAATACCAAATATGGGTATTATTCTCCTTGTTATTGTCACAAACCAAAATAGCTACGTAGGTTATTCTGCCAGCAAACAAGTCTGTCTCGGCATAGTCGTAGATACCGTTAAGCAATTGTCGGGAGGTTAGAAGTTTTCTGATTCCCTTTCCATATTCTGTTTTGAAAAACCGTTTCTGTACGATATATCCCAATCGTCCATTACTGTTCAACAGCGAAACAGCACGTTCTATGAAAGGGATAGCAAGATCAATCTTACCATTCTTACTGGAGGCATATACCTTTTTGATATAGACAGCCATCAAAGGCAGATTTACGTTATAGTTTTTCACTTCTACGTATGGTGGGTTGCCTATTACATAGTCAAATCCACCTTGCTCGAAGACTTCCGGGAAAGCCTGCTGCCAGTCAAATGCGTTGGTTGCCTGCAGTTCCATGAAATTCTCACTAATGGTGGGGCATATTTCTTCAATATCAGCACCCACCAGCGAATTACCACATCTGATGTTTGCTCCTATTCCACTCAGAATCTGTGAACCGAGTAAGCCCACGGCCCCAAAGTCCTTGGGGGCATAATCATCTATCATTTTCAGTGAGAGCGACATCTTGGCTACCTCAACTGCTTCTGGGTTGATGTCAACACCATAGAGACAGTTGTTGATGACGGTTTTTCTGCCCTCAATAGTCAGCATAACACTCCCGTCCTGTAGAATGTAGTAGCTTTCATCAATTGACTCACCAGCCATGATACGTTTTTCAATCTCTCTCACCAGATATTCGTATGCTCCAACAATGAAGACACCGCTACCACATGCTATATCTACTATCTTAAGTTTTAGAATCTGGGAGATAGAAAGATGCTTTAGGGAAGCAGAGAAAGCACAGTCAATTACTCGATTTACTATATGACTCGGAGTGGTTACAGCTCCATTGCTCTTCTTGAATTCTTCTTTTAACTCATCTGTCACCTTGCCGTTCCTAACCACAAGCTGATAGCCTAAAAACAAATCATAAATGTCACTGATGGTCTTCAGTGGTATCACATCAAAACGATAGGGAGATGGGTAGTAAAGACTATTGAGGAAGTGAGTGAAAACATCATTGTCTATCGTCAGACTCTGTAATGGAGCTATCTTCTGAAACATCGGACCATCGTAGTGGTCATAGAACTCAGCGTATGAACTTCTTTTAAACGCCTCCCAGAAGTTGTCGGCAGCATAGTCTAACAGCAGCTTGTCCTTTTCCAATCCGCGAGATTCACATACCCTAATAAATAGTACACGATTGATGATAGTCTGCACATAGAAACTCAGTGTGGCAATGTTAGCAACATTATTCCTGTCTAATATGGCTTTGGCCAGTTCCTTTCTGACATCACCAAGCAATCGCGAGAACTTTTCGTCGAGTGTTTCACCCTTGCCCCTTACAAACCTGATGTTGCCTTCGATGATATTGTCTCTAAGGAGGTAAGCCTTCAGGGTGTCAAACATCTCTACAAACTGAGTGTATTCGCAGAAGAAAATGCGTGCATAGTCAGCTTCATCAAACACGTTGGGCATAACAGAACAATCATAGATTGCCAACTGTTCAAAATTTGTCACGATGGAAAAAGGTGCATCGATAGACCATCCGTAAGAACGTATTTGAAATGCGGCGTCTTTATCTGTATCAATATGAACACTAAGGCTCTTGGCATCAACAAAGGTCAACATCACGTTACCATTCACTAATGTATAGTCGGGACGTGTATTTGTTGAACCTATATCACGAAGTCTTTCCTTCTCATTGCGGCCAAGGGTATGCTCGGTAAGAACCTGATGTGTATTCTTCACGTCCCACCCGAACAAGGATAGCAACTCATCTATCCATGCTCTCATTGTGGCCTCAGAAGCATTCTGAAGTTGTCCGTTATCTTTTGCCTCCTGATATCTTTTAATCAGTGCTTTCAATTCACCAATACGCATATTCATTTATCTTTGCTGCAAAATTACAAAAATTTTGGAGAATAATATTATAAATAAAAGAAAAAACACATATTTTAATATCAGGGAGAAAATTAAATCAACTAATATAATGTATTCCATATTCATGCCACCAATATGTGGCTTCTTGTAAGGTAATGATAGGGGTTAATATTCTATCAGGCATAGTGTGAGGTATTTCATATACATTAACGACAACAAGCATGTAGAAGAAGGTGAAATCGCCTGAGATGTATTTATGCATCTTCTGTAGGCCAATGGCAGTGCCGAGTTTCTTGTCGAAGTCTGCTTCGTCTGTAGCAAACTGTACATGATCCACTAGATGGGGCGGTTTCTGCTGGTGCAGGAGCCAAGCATCACCAAAGCCTTCTACATGACGGCACTCTGCCACAAAATCACTCTCCTCCACATGCTGGGGATGTAATCCATATTCAAATGTTCTGGGGAACAACTGGATGTAACCAGGTTTTAATTGTATTCTTTCTATCATAATTATTATTGTTTATCGACTGCAAAAATAAAGCAGGGGTGTACCATAAGTCGGTACACCTCGAAATAATTAACAATATTTATGTTTTATGCTTACACAAGAATCCCTATTCCCATTCTACCAGATTTCGTGGTAAACCAATCTTCCTAGGATCAAGTCTTTCACCTTCTATACTATAATACTGTAAATGATAACGTAAAAGTATGAAACGATTAATTTGGACTATTGTATTTATCGCATTATTCTTTATTGGTTTACTTGGATAAAACTGTCTTGCTATGAATCAAACGGAACAATTAATAGTATTTGGGAACACATATATTGATGCGCTCAGCAAATTGCAAGAAGATCATCCAGAAACAGTCTATCCTGTTCTGAGACTTCTTGATTGTGTTCAACCAGATCTGGGGTATCATTTAGGTATTCTCATTGAAGAGCCATGCGAGCATGAAGTTCCTTCACATAGATGTGATCAATCATGGTTTCACTGTTATAAAGGAGAAGAAGAGCCCATTATGATACAGCCTTATAACCTTGAGAAATGGAAAGATGGCACCAATGAGAATATGCTATATCTTCGCTTTACGTTCGAGATGTTTCTGCACCTCAATATTGAAAATTCAATAAAGGGTGCTTGGCAAACTTATCTGTTGTGTATTTCCAAGACTTTGTTACCATTCTCAGGCAGTCTTTACTATACAAAGCGCCTGCTCATTTTCACTAATGATCAACTACCGGAAATCTGGGTAGAGAGTAAGGATAGTATAGATGATAAACTAGAGCGCTTAAATTACAAGGGAGATGTGTCCCCATCTGTTCAAGTAGAAGGTAATGAATATACTATTTCTTGTTGCTACTGGAATAAATGGAGGGGTCTAATTCGTGAAACTCTCAATCTGACATTCTTGGGGAACGGAAAAGTACATATTGGAGATTTTAGTCACCAAACCCTATTCAAATATGATTGTGGTATCAGGTATTAAAAACTCCAGGACAGAAGGCACTTCTGCGTAGTCTTGATTACTACGAATCCGGCTGGTACATCACAATCTCACCTCTTGTTGTTTCGACGCTGTTCATTTGTACTAATATTATGTTTTGCCATAGTCCCCCATATAAGGTTAGACATTTTGACGACGCGAATGTACAACTTTTTTGTAATCCCCACAAACCCGTTTTCTCACTTTATCGACAAAAACGCTGTTTATCTCGATAACCAATTGTATTCAAAAGGAAAATCGGGAGAAAATCAACAATTTCAGTAAAAAGGTCAAAGATATTAGTAAAAACGACAATTGTTTCAGAGTTCGGAGTCAACCCTTTCAGGCAGAAAGAAATGTGCCGGGAATCAATACTTTTATGGATTTTGTACCTTGAGGTTACTCACTTACTCACTATGTACATTTAGGTTTTTAATAATTAAAAGTCTTGGTTTTCAGGGTTGATAGGGGGATAGAGTATTTATGGTACAAATTATATTAATCTATTAAAT
>JAGCRH010000050.1 GCA_017964785.1 Prevotella sp. | reverse complement strand
TCCATATCTTATTTCTCCTTATAAAAGTAAGCACGATGAACCCAAATCACACAGCCAACGAGAATCAATGCCATAGCCGGCATCGTCATCATACCGTTGTTCACATAGCCCATGTCGTAGCAGGCATCGGGAACGATCTGGAATCCCAGCAGCGAACCACGGCCCAGCAGCTCACGCACGGCACCCACGATGACGAGGATCATGGCGTAGCCTAAGCCGTTGCCCACACCGTCGAGGAACGAAGGCCAAGGCTTGTTCTGCATGGCGAATGCCTCGAGGCGTCCCATCAGAATACAGTTAGTGATGATCAGACCTACATACACACTCAGCTGAACGCTCACGTCGTAGGCGAAAGCCTTCAGGATTTGAGAAACGATGGTCACGAGAGCAGCCACCACCACCAGCTGCACCACGATACGGATGCGGTTAGGGATGGTGTTACGGATAATCGAGATGATCACATTCGCAAAGGCGGTGATGACCGTCACAGCGAGACCCATCACGATGGCTGGCTTCAACTGTGAGGTGACAGCCAGTGCCGAGCAGATACCGAGTACCTGTCCGAGAATGGGATGGTCGAGGTTCAACGGATTGGTGAAAACCTCCTTATTTTGTTTACTGAATAATGCCATAACTTACTCCTCCTTTACCTTTTTCACTTTAATCATCTTCATCAGTTCTTCATCACTAATGTCAGAGTCCTTAAAGTACGACTTCAACAATTTCATCGCCAAATCCGTCTCATCTATATCAAGATCGTACTCACCAGTCCAGATACCGAAAGTACGCTTGATCATTTCGTCGACACCATTAGAGGTCAGGGTAGCACCTGTCACACAGTCAACCTGCGTCTCAGGATCCTCCACCTTCTTCACAATCGAGAGCACCACATGGTCTTTGCCATCTGAGCCTTCCCCGATGATGCGCTTGCCGATGAATTTCTCCTGCCACTCCTGCGAGTCCTTGATCTCGGCACCAAGACCGGCTGTCTCAGACTCGTGGTTGAAGTAGGCACCGTATACCTTAAAGTTCATCGTCTCCGGATTGAAGTGAGCCGACATATAACCACTGATGCCGCCCCAGAGTCCCATGCCCTTCATTTCAAAGATCATGATAGGCTCTTCGTTAATCTCAGCCATCAGAATTTTCTGACCAGCGAAGTCCATCGTATCGTTAACGAGTTCAGCATACTTGGCTTCTGCGGCAGAACCATCAAGATCACGGATGTTCAGCGAGTAGAGCACCTGTTTCTTCACGTCAAGTTCAACATTAGCATCCTGCATGGGTTTCAGAGCCTTGTAGACGAATGCCAACAGGAAGGCAACGATGACAACAAGTATCGCGCTATATATAATAATGTACGCGTTGGAATTTGTATTCAGTTTCATTTGGTACCTCCTCTCTTTAAACGTTTCGAGATATTGCGCTCCACCACGAAGTGGTCGATGGTAGGAGCAAACATATTACCAAAGAAGATGGCGAGCATCATACCCTCCGGATAGCCGGCATTCATCACACGGATGATGATAGCCATCGCACCGATCAGGAAACCGTAGATATACTGGCCTGTGGTGGTGCGGCAAGAGGTGACAGGGTCGGTAGCCATAAACACGGCACCGAAGCAGAAACCACCCATCGCAAAGTGCTGACAGGTAGTCAGTGGTGAAGCACCCGTCTCGTGGAAGATGAACGACATCAGCGCACCACCCACGAATACGAAGAGCATCGTACGCCAAGAGGCGATACCCGTCCACAGCAGGATGATGGCACCGATGGCGATGGCGATGAGTGAGGTCTCACCGATCGAACCGGGAATAAAGCCTAATGCCATATCCATGATGGAAGCATCGGGTGTGATGCCTTGTGCAATCTGTCCGAGTGGTGTGGCAGCAGTGAAGCCGTCGGGTAACGTATTACCCAGTCCGAAGATACTGTCTTGTGCCACCCAGATCTGGTCGCCTGTCATCTTGGCGGGATAGGCGAAGAACAGGAACATACGGGCTGCGATGGCTGGATTGAAGATGTTCATACCCGTACCACCGAAGATCTCCTTACAGAAGATCACCGAAAAGGCGCAGGCAAGAGCCAGCATCCACAGTGGACATCCAATCGGGATGATCAACGGGATGATGATACCAGAAACGAGGTAACCCTCCTGGATCTCCTCACCCTTCCACTGGGCCCAGGCAAACTCAATACCCAGACCGACGATGTAACTCACCAGGATCTTCGGCAGGACGGCGAGGAAGCCGTAGAAGAATATCTCGAAGAAACCAGCACTTGCGAGTGTGCCGGCAGCGAAATAGTTCTGATAGCCGATATTATACATACCAAACAGCATGGCAGGCATCAAGGCGATGACCACCATACTCATAATACGCTTCGAGTCGATGGCGTCGTGAATATTCACACCACCAGCCTTCGCCGTGTCGTTAGGCACGTAGAGGAAGGTCTCAAAGCCGTCGAACACCGAGCGGAAGGCATGTAACTTGCCACCCTCCTCGAAGTTCGGCTTGATCTTATTGAGATAATTTCTTAAAAAGCTCATAGTCTTATGCGTTTTCTTTCCGTAAAATGTTGAGACCTTCACGAACAATTCGTTGCAATTCAAGTTTAGAGGAGTCGACGAACTCTGCCAGCGCAAAGTCCTCAGGCGACACCTCGTAGATACCTAAGGCCTCCTGACGGTCGATATCACCGGCGATGATTGCCTTGATGAGGTATTCGCCGTAGATATCCATCGGCAGCACCTTGTCGTACTCACCACTCATAATCATGTGGCGCTCCCCACCCTTCACACGGGCATCGAGTGCATACTGTTTCTTGCCACAGAGCCAGGAGAAGTAACTGCGGTTCACGGAGAACTGCTTGAAACGAGGCAGGATCCATCCCAGCATCTCGTCAGCATCGTTACCCTCGGGGATGACGGTAATCTCAGAGGTGTGAGCCCCTAAGAAACCTTCCTTCGTGGTGGGTTTGCCTGTCAGCACGTTACCATTGATGATGCGCACGCTCTTCGAGGCATCATAACTGTTGCTCAGCAGCGTGGAGAGTTCCTCGCCTACCAGCATATCCACATAGGCAGGACTCGTAATCTCACTGCCACAGAGGGCGACGGTACGCTTCAGATCCACCTTACCAGTATTGAAGAGGCGTCCGATGAAGAGGACAACGGTAGGATCGCCGATGGTCCATACCACCTCACCCTTGTTCACCGGGTCGATGTTGTTCACCTGCACGCCGACGTTACCTGCCGGGCACTTGCCATCGAAGACATTCACCTCGACATCCTTCATGCCTTCTAAGGCAGAGCCGACACCGACGCCGAGATAGGTCTTCGCAATCTTCGAGAGGGCTGTAAGACCCGTCTGAAAGTCTGCCTCCTGACCCTTCACCTCATACTCGAAATCAGCAGCCAGAGGCTTGTCGCGCAGGGCAGACACAAAAATTGCCTTAGGCTGTACACTCGGATTGGCAGAAACAGCGTAAGGCAACTGGTCGATGTAGCCAAAGAGACCTGCCTCCAACAATGCATTAATCACCTGCTCTCCTGTGAGGCTTCCTGCCTCGCGCTTGCCGAAGTCCTTGAACTCCTGCTGCGCGTCGGCATCCACCTTGATGCAGAGCACTTTTCTCCGTTCACCACGTACCACCTCACGGACTGTGCCGCTTACTGGCGAGGCAAACTTGACTTCGGGATACTGTTTGTTGACAAACAGCGCATCCCCGGCCTTGACCTTATCGCCCTCCTTGACAACGACCTTCGGAGTGACACCCTCGAAATCATCCGGCACCAGTGCAAACTTGCCGTTGGATTTCAGTTGGATCTTCTTCTCCTCAGCCTTGCCTTGAAGGTTGATGTCCAAGCCTTTCCGCAACTTAATTACATTTGCCATTTATAGTAATGTTTGATTGAATATTTGTCGAACGGATGCAAAATTACTAAAATTTATGGATATAAAGCGTTTTTCTGAAAGAAAAATGAAGAAATCACAATTATTTATCGTAATTTTGCGGAAAAATACAGGCGTTTTATCGAGTGAAGTTGCTGAAATATATCGTCAACATCGTTGTATGGAGTCTGCTGACCCTGTACGTGTTGCTGATGCTCTTCACACATATTCCAGCCTGTCAGACCTTCCTTGGCGAGAAGACAGCTCAGGCCATCGGAGAAAAACTTGGCACCAAAGTCTCCATCGGACGGGTGGACTTGGGTTTTCTCAACCGAGTGATTATCGACGATGTGCTGATCTATGACCAACAGCAGCAGATGATGCTGAGTGCGGCACGCCTGTCGGCCCGTGTCGACATCCTGCCACTGACACAGGGCAAGATAGCCATCTCGTCGGCACAACTCTTTAGTGCCAACGCCCGTATCTACCGGAAAGACTCGCTTTCAAAGCCCAACTTCCAGTTTGTCATTGACTCGTTGGCCTCGAAGGATACTACCAGTCATACCCCACTCGACCTACACATCAACTCCTTGATCCTCAGGAATTCGAGTGTCAAATACGACCAGATGGATGCGCCCCAAACCGCTGGGGTGTTCAATCCACAGCATCTGTATTTCAACAAGATCAGTGCCTATGTGACTTTGAAGACGCTGACAGACGACTCCCTCGATATCAATATCCGTCGTCTGACACTGATGGAACAGACGGGACTTGACATCAATCGGCTCTCGCTGAGATTACAGGTTGGTAGATCAGGGGCGAGTCTCAGGGATTTCAGATTGGAAATGCCGTCTACGCAGGTACAGATTGACACCATCGATGCAGCCTATCAGTTCAGTGGCGACACGCTGAATATGGCGACGCTGAACTATCACGGTTCCATCAGAAATACATACATAACTCCCTCAGACCTAAAATGTTTCCATACGCCGTTGAAGAATTTCCAGAAGGCTATTCATCTGGAAACAGCCTTTCATGGGACGGGTTCAAAACTGACCATCCCACAGGTACATCTCTATACCGAAGCCAAGGATCTCAGTCTGTTGGCTAACGGTTGGGTAGACCACTCGACAGGCCTGCCCTCCTGGGAGACAAAGGTGGATGAATTGAGACTACCGGAAAGCACCATCGATTTCCTGCAAAAAAACATCGGCGGTATACCGGAACAGATCAGACACATCGGTGACCTCTACCTGAACGGTACGATGGGTGGTTCATCAGATGGCGGCATCCAAGCCAAGACTAATCTCCAGACAGATATCGGACAGGTGAAACTCAATCTCTCGATGACCGGCGACAAGAAGTTTCAGGGAACCATCGACACCCAGAACATGAACCTCCGGCAACTGCTTGACGACAAGCATTTCGGAAATCTGACAGCCAACATCAAACTGGATGGTCGTCTTACCCCCAAGCAGCCCACCGTCAATGCACAAGGTGTTATCACCGAATTGGCATACAATGATTATCCGTTCAGTCATATCGGTATCAACGGTTCTTATTCCACCAAGGGCATCTCCGGTTTCCTGAGTATCGAAGACCCGAACCTGACAGCCCAACTGGAAGGAGCCGTCGAAAAACTGACCGGGAATAAAGGTACACGTCAAATCAACCTTCACGGCGTCATCAGTCATCTAAACCCCCAGAACCTGAAACTGACAGACCGTTGGAAAAACGCCGTCTTTGCCGCCAATATCGATGCTGACTTTACCGCCAAGACCTTGAATGATGCCCAAGGCACCCTGCAAATCAGCAACTTCTCGATGACCAATGAGGAGAACACCTATCATCTTGACAACCTCCTTGTCACCTCTGGTTTCAGGGATCTGTGGCACTATGTCACCCTCGACAGTGACTTCGCGAAGGCAGAACTCAGGGGCGACTTTGAATACAGCACGCTGGCACAGAGTCTTACCAACTTCCTCGGTTCCGCCCTGCCTACCCTGCCGGGACTCCCCCCGATCTCCCAAAAGGCCCACAACAATTTCGCACTCAGGCTGCAAGTCAACAAGTCGGACTGGTTACAGCAACTCTTAGGGATCGACCTGCATTTCAGTCAGCCCTTTACTTTGAATGCACGCATCAACGACCCCAGTCACGCCGTGAATCTGGAAAGTCAGATACCCGACCTCACCTATAATGGTGCAAAATATACCGACGGTACTTTGTTGATTGCCGCCCCGACAGACACCATCAGGGGCTATCTCGCCATCAACAAGATTATGGACAACGGACAGACCCTTAACATCGGACTCCGGGCTGATGCCGCCAACAACCTCCTGAATACTGCCATTACCTGGAACAACGGATACGATCAGGGGAAGTTCAGCGGTAACCTGAACCTCACAACGAATTTCTATCGCAACTTAGAAGATCAGCCGGAAGCCCATGTCCGTATACAGCCTTCGCACATCATCCTCAACGACTCTACTTGGAATGTGGAGCCCTCGGATATCTACTATTCTACCGACAATCTGGCGGTAGACCACTTTACGGTTCACAACGGACAGCAGCATATCATCGTGGATGGTAAGGCGACGCCCCACAGCACGGACTCACTAAGCATCGACCTCAACGAGGTGGAGGTGGCGTATATTCTCAACCTCGTCAATTTCCACTCTGTGGAGTTCAGTGGCGAAGCCTCCGGCACTGCCACTGTCAAAGCCCCGTTCGGCAGTTTTATGGCGAATGCCGATCTCACGGTTGATCACTTCAAATTCGAGAGAGGCCGCATGGGTGTGCTCTACGCCAAGGCCATCTGGAACAAGGAACGGGAACAGATCGACATCGATGCCATCGCCGACGACGGGCCTGATGCACAGACCATCATCAAGGGTTATGTGTCGCCCACCCACAACACCATTGATCTCGGCATCACTGCACAAGGTACCCACCTCGACTTCATGCACAACTTCACCAATACCTTCCTGTCGTCGATTACGGGACACGCCAACGGCGCCGTACGACTGGCAGGTGCACTCGACGATATCAACCTCACCGGACAACTTGTCATCGACGAGGGTAAGGCCACTGTGACAGCCCTCAACACCACCTACACCCTCCGCAACGACACCGTCATCCTCATCCCCGACGAGATAGAACTCCACCAGATGCCTGTCTACGACCAATACGGTAATCAGGCCTTCCTCAGTGGCGGCATCCATCATAAGAGTCTGACCAGACTGACCTTCGACCTGTTTGTAGAGACAGACAACCTGTTGGCCTACGACTTCAAGGACTTCGGCGAGTCGACCTTCTACGGCACCGTCTTTGCCTCTGGCGATGTTACCATCAAGGGACGTCCCGGTGAGGTGACCATCGACTGTAACGTGACGCCGCAGAAGAACTCCGTCTTTGTCTATAATGCCTCCTCGCCCGATGCCATCTCCAATCAGGAGTTTATCGAATGGGGCTCTATCACCAAGAATGCAGGACCGCGTCAGCCATCTGGCAGTTCCAACTTACCAGATGACATCGACATCCCCTCTGATATCTTTATCAATTTCCTCATCAATTGCACCCCAGAGGCCACCCTGCGCCTGCTGATGGATGCCAACACCAATGACTACATCACCTTGAACGGCAACGGCACCATCCGCGCCACTTTCCACAACAAGGGTTCCTTCAATATGTTCGGCACCTATACTGTCGATCATGGTACCTATGGTGTCACCATCCAGAATATCATCAAGAAAAACTTCACCTTCAATCCCGGCGGCACCATCATCTTCGGCGGCGATCCCTATAATGCAGCCCTCAATCTGCAGGCTGTCTATACAGTCAATGGTGTCTCGCTGTCTGACCTGAATATCGGCAACTCGTTTGCCTCCAACACCATCCGTGTCAACTGTCTGATGAATATCGGTGGACAACCCAGGGAACCGCAGGTGGACTTCGACTTAGAGATGCCTACCGTCAATGCCGACGAGCAGCAGATGGTGCGCTCCATCATCAACGGGCAACAGGAGATGAACCAGCAGGTGCTCTATCTGCTCGGTATCGGGCGCTTCTACAACCAGGGACAGAACAATGCCGATGCAGGAGAGACAGACCAGACAACTCTCGCCATGCAGAGTTTTCTCTCTGGCACACTCTCCACGCAAATCAACAGTCTGTTGAGTACCGTTATCAAAAATGACAACTGGAACTTCGGCGCCAACATCTCCACCGGTAATGAAGGCTGGCACAATGCAGAATACGAGGGACTCATCAGCGGACGCATGCTCAACAACCGATTGCTGCTGAATGGACAGTTCGGCTACCGTGACAATGCTGCACAGGCCACCCCTTCGTTCATCGGTGATTTCGACATCCAATACCTGCTCTATCCCAATGGCAACCTGGCATTGAAGGTCTACAATCAGACCAACGACCGCTATTTCACCAAGTCGTCGCTGAACACACAGGGCATCGGTCTGATTATGAAGAAAGACTTCAACGGCCTGCACGACCTCTTCTCAACGAAGAAGAAAAAGAAAAGGACAAAGAAATAAACATCTTAGTCCTTAGTTCTTACTTCTTAGTTCTTAGTTCTTAGCTCTTACTTCACCTCAGTTTCAGTCCGTCGCCGACGCGGATGTTGTAGTCGGGACTCAGTTTGTTCATCTTATACAGATTCTTCAAGCGGATACCGTACTTCTGGGCAATCGAATACATCGACTCGCCCTGACGCACATAGTGCAGACGACCCTTGTAGTCCTTGGGTGCCTTCGTCTGCTTCTTCTTCAACCAGATGATCTCGCCTTCTGTCAACGGGTCACGCTTATCACGCTCATTGTACTTGGCAATCTTTCGGTAACTGATCCCCACCTCATCGCCAATCGACTTGAAGGTGTCACCCTTGCGGGCAATCAGATAATAGTTCTTGTTGAATATCTTGATGGGGTGCAGTGCAGCACCGTTGGTAGTGTGATCCTTCGCATGCTGGGCCATAAACTTGTCGTAGTCCTTAGCCTTATCGTATTCGTAGAGTTTGTATAGTTGGATAATCTCAATCAGTTTCTGCGCATACTGCGGATTGGTGGCATAACCAGCAGCCTTCAAACCCTTCGCCCAACCCTTGTAGTCGGTGGTTTTCAACTGGAAGAGCGAGGCATAGCGCCGACTACTCGACAGGAATTTCGAATGATCCTCATACGACTCGTAGGCTGACGAGTAAGCCCGGAAACACTCATTTTCGGCATCATCGTCATGATAAATCTTCCGACCCTCCCAACCGTTGCACTTGATACCGAAGTGGTTGTTGCCTTTCACAGCCAGACGACTCTTCCCTGCCCCACTCTCAAAGAGTCCCTGCGCCAGCGTAATCGAGGCGGGAATCTTATAGCGATGCATCTGCTCGATGGCGATATCCTTATACTGGTCGATATACTGCTGGTACTGCTGGTTCCATCGCACCTGCGCGGAAACAGTGAATAGTGAACAGTGAATAGTGAATAATATAACGAGATATTTCTTCATCTTCTTTGCGATTTTGGTGCAAAAGTACAAAATAATCTGTGATAATCTGTGTAATCTGAGGCTTTTTTTGTATCTTTGCGGCAAATTATTATCAGATCTATGCAAGAACTTGAACTAAAAATGACCATCCACGTCTGTCAGTCGGAAGAACTGACACCCGAGGAACAGCAATTGCTGCAATCGGCTATCGAAGCCACAGAACGCAGTTACACCCCGTATTCACACTTCCGAGTAGGAGCCGCCGTCAAACTTGACAACGGCATCGAGATTACCGGCAGCAACCAGGAGAATGCCGCCTACCCCTCCGGTCTCTGCGCTGAGCGCACTGCCCTCTTTTATGCAGGAGCACGTTATCCCGACGCATCTGTCCTCATGCTGGCCATTGCTGCACGAGGCACCAACGGCGAACTGACGGAAGAGCCCACAGGTCCCTGTGGCGGTTGCCGCCAAGTCATCCTCGAAAGCGAGACGCGGGCGGGTCATCCCATCCGCATCCTGCTCTATGGTCGGAAATATGTCTATGTGATTGACGGCATCCGGTCGCTGATGCCGTTGTCGTTCAGCGAATTCTAAGCCACCGTTTTTTAGCGATAGCAGCCTATGCCGTGGGCAGTTGACAGGCTGTCGAGGTGGAAGTCATAGATGAGATTGTCTTCGTCGATGACCTTGAAGTGCTGCTTGCCCTGAATGGAGTCCTTCGGCGTTTCCCATCGCACATTCACGAAGCGCACGCTGTCTGCAGTGTCCACCTTCGGCGTACGGAGCAGCGAATTCACAAACTGGTACTCGAAGGCCGCTATCGTGTCCCTCACGCCCCCCATCAGCACATCACTCTCATAACCCGTTAGGATGATACCATCGCAGCGGAGTTTGAGCAGTGGGATGTCATTGTCGCCCTCGTAGTTCACGAAGCGGAGGGCGGCACCACGCTCTGCCGAGAACGGATAGAACTGCGCCATCGTACAGTAGTTGATGTCGGCGATGCCGCCTACAATCAGCACACAGTCGTCGAGCGTATTCGTAAACTGGCAGTTGGCAATATAGATGTTCGAGTTGACAGCCTTCAACCCGTAGCCTTCGGCATTATGGATGATGCAGTTGCCCATCCCCAAGCGAGCATTCTCCGTATCAAGGGCTGCGGAGTCGAGTACCAAGGCATTCTCCGCATTGCGTATCTCCGTATTACTCACACGACATGTCATCGACGACTCGTACAGATGGATACCCTTCCACTGGCCCGACACACGGTCGTAGGGCAGATAGTCGAACATACGGTCCAGCCGGTCACCACGCAACACACAGTTCTCGATAACCAGGGTGCCGTAGCACTCGATACCTGCCCCGTCGTGGAAGTAGAGTGTCGAGTTGCGCAGGTTCAGACGCCGACCCTCCGGCACGGTGATGCCCCCATATATAATAATTGGTGTAGCCGACTCAATGGTCTGTTCGCCCTCAATCACCACATCATACATCTTCACGGCATCCCACGACCAAGCACGGAGGTTCACCTTCTGCTCCAATCCACTCTCCAATTGGAAGACCAGATCGTCCTCAATCAGTTTCGGTTCCGTCTGGCCGGTCTCCGTCGATGTCAGTTCTACGAACACGAGGATGCTGTCGCCCCGGCGCACCTCCAAGTCGCTGACCTGCGAGCCGAGGGCATTGTCGAGATACGAGCCGTCTACGTTCACGCGGAAGCCCGTCTGGTTCTTCTTGGCGAGGCGGACACTCTGCAAGCGGATGCCGTCGTCGTTGTCGTTGTGCACCCAGAAGGTGTAGGTAGCCGAGGGCGTCTTGCTGAACACGGTGTCCATCTTCAATGTATCTGTGGAAAAAGTCAGGCGCAGGCCACCGGCCGACGAGAAGTTATCATCATCGGAACAGGCCACAAGCAGCGTCATTATCGTGAGGAAATAAAAAATCCGTTTCATCTTATCGATAAAACGGACTTTCTGCGGATTTATTGCCTTTTACTTCCCGAAATAGCGTTTCAGCAGTCCGGCAAAGCCGGCACCGTGACGGGCCTCGTCCTTAGCCATCTCGTGAACCGTGTCGTGGATAGCGTCGAAACCGGCAGCCTTGGCGTTCTTGGCGATGCGGAACTTATCCTCGCAGGCACCAGCCTCGGCGGCAGCACGCTTCTCCAAGTTGGTCTTTGTATCCCAGACGCACTCACCGAGCAACTCAGCGAAACGGGAAGCATGGTCTGCCTCCTCAAAGGCATAGCGCTTGAAGGCCTCGGCGATTTCGGGATAGCCCTCACGGTCGGCCTGACGGGCCATCGCCAGATACATACCCACCTCGCTGCACTCACCGTTGAAGTGGTTGCGCAGGTCGTCAATCATCTCCTGTGATACACCCTCGGGCTTACCATCGCCAATCTTGTGGACGGTAGCGTAGGTCATGTCAGCATCGTCCTTCAGTTCAGAGAACTTTGAGGCGGGAGCCTTACAAATGGGGCACTTCTCAGGAGCAGCATCGCCTTCGTAGATATATCCACAAACGGCGCAAATAAACTTTTTCTTCATAATCGTACTTGTTTAGTTATAAATAAAATGATGTTTCGGCTACAAATGTACGAATAAGGACGCAAACTACCAAATATTTCGCGGATTATTTTCGAAAGTTAAGAATTTCTTCGTAACTTTGCACAAAAATAAAGGCGATT
>JAGCRH010000049.1 GCA_017964785.1 Prevotella sp. | reverse complement strand
TTTCCTCGTTGAAATCGAGCAAAAACGTCCACCGATTCTCGAAGAAGGGACGGATGTCGTCCTGATAGTAGTCAAAGAACGGGCTCTCGCCGTAGGCACTATGCAAGGCGTTCCAGTTCAGATGCCGCCAGTTGCCGTGATCGCTAATCCGAATGTCCTTGATGTATTGAACATTGAACATTGAAGATTGAACATTATGCCGTTCCACAGGAACCGTCAGGGCCTGCACCCCGTTGGTAGTGGCAATCAGGCAGCGGTTGCGGTAGGTCTGTTTCTGAAAACTCTCCCACTCTTCTATCTCCACCGCCTCACTGCGATAGAGTTTCTGGTACCACTGCACGGGCCCGAAGTAGGTCGTACTCAACAAGGTTGTCATTTCGGCAGCAGCAGACGGTCTGAACGATACCCCTTCCAGAAGGGTGCCTCAGGGTTGCGGTTGAAGAGCACCAGACAGGCCCTGCCGATGATACGCGCCTCGGGGATGAAACCCAACTGGCGACTGTCGATGGGATTGTTCTTGCTGACGCTCCGCACCCAGTAATAGTCCTGATCGTCGCAGGTCAGCAGTCCCGGCACCACACAGGGTGCCTTCTTGATATACACCGTATCGCCCGGCACTGCCGTACACTGACAGATGAGCACCTGTCCCAAGGAGTCCTCAAAGGCGATGAAATCGCCCTTTTTCACCTCCTGCCGACAGAGGCGCCCATAGTCGAACAAACTACCTTTCTCTCCTGTGCGTAAGCCGTAACTCCAGCGGTTCACCACCACGCGGTCACCGGCCTCAAACTGCGGAGCCAGTCCGTCACCCTCAATGGTACAGACAGTCATCACCAGTCCTCGGAACGCCAGCATCACCACGAATGCCCCCGCCAGAGTCAACAGAAACTTAACCGCACTCCTCACTTGATATTATCAACAAATCTAAACAGTCTGCTCCACCGGATGCCACCGAAGCCGCTACGGTCCGGATCACTGCTCCACCAGATGAAGATGGGCTTACCCACGATATGATCCTCCGGCACGAAGCCCCAGTAGCGCGAGTCGAGTGAGTTGTGGCGGTTGTCACCCATCATCCAGTAGTAGTCCAACTTAAAGGTATAGGCCTTCGCCTCCTCGCCGTTGATGAATATCTTCCCGTCCTTCACCACCAGGTCGTTGCCTTCGTAGGCACGGATGGGCCGCTCATAGATGGCGATATTATCCATGTTCAGGTCGATGGATTCGCCCTTTTTCGGAATCCAGACAGGTCCGTAGTTGTCGCGAGTCCAGTGCATGTTGCCGTTCAGCGGGTAGATGTCCCACTCCTCCGCCTCGTTATTCAGGGCGATGTCGTCCACGTAGCCCTGCCGTTTCAGTTCCTCCACGGCGTGCTTCGTCAGCGGCATATAGCCAAGGGTGTTCAGGCTCATCAGGTCTTCCATCGTGATGCCGAGATCCTTCATCACCTCATCCGTGAGTCGTTGTTTCAGTTTCAGGCGGTAGGTATACTGCACGTTGTCCGGCTCCTTGTTCGCCTTCCCGTCCAGATAGACGATATGATCCATGATCTGCAAGGTCTGTCCGGGCAGTCCCACGCAGCGCTTCACGTAGTTCTCGCGGCGGTCTGCCGGACGGGTGATGATCTCGCCGTACTCCTGGAAGTTCTCCTCGATAAACTGCCTGCCGCCCTGATAGATGGCCTCAAACAGTTGTCGGCGCACATCGGCATCCAGTGAGTCGGGGTCGGGGCGCTGCGGATAGCGCTGGTAGCCTATCTCGTAGCAGAGGCGGTAGAAGTCGAGGGCCTGATATTTCATGTTGGAGCAGAGCGTGTCGCCGGCGGGGTAGTTGAACACCACGATGTCGTTCAACTGCACGTTGCCCAGTCCCTTCACGCGGCGGTAGTCCCACTGAGGCCACTCGATGTAACTCTTGCACTCTATCATCGGCAGCGTGTGCTGTGTCAGGGGCATCGTCAACGGTGTCTGCGGGATGCGCGGGCCGTAACTCACCTTCGACACAAACAGGTAGTCACCCGTCAGCAGCGACTTCTCCAGACTGCTCGATGGAATCACGTAGTTCTGGAAGAAGAACAGGTTGATGAAGTACACCGCCACGAGGGCGAACACCAGGGCATCCACCCACGACATGATCCACTTCACGGGACCTTCCGACTCCTTCCACCACTGCCACTTGATCTTCTTGGTGATATACACGTCAAAGATAAACGGGATGACCAGCAGTCCCCACCATGACTTCACCCAATACAAGAACAGCAGATACAGCACCAGCACGACGATAAACTTCGCCCACTGCTTCTTCATATTCAGTTTCTCTTTCTTTTTGTCAATCATAATACTTAAAATTTGAACATGTCTGAGATTGTCAGCAACCCCTGATGATCCTTCGTATACTCCGCTGCCAGTACGGCACCCAGTGCAAAGCCCTTGCGGCTGTGTGCATCGTGGGTGATGGTGATCAGGTCGGCATCCGAGTCATAGCGGATGGTATGGATCCCCGGCACCTCGCCGCGACGGATATGATCCACCCGCAGATACTGCTTCTCGGTGGTATCTTCCTTCCACGCCTCCTTGCGGTCGATATTTTCCACGATCTCCTCTGCCAGCGTGATGGCTGTGCCTGAGGGATGGTCCAGTTTGTGCACGTGGTGCGTCTCTTCCATCTCCACGTCGTACTGCGGGAACTGGTTCATGATCTTCGCCAGGTAGCGGTTCACTGCCGAGAAGATCGCCACGCCGATGGAGAAGTTCGACGCCCAGAACAGCGTCTTTCCCTCGGCACAGGCTTTACGCACATCCTCGCCATGCTCCGTCATCCAGCCCGTCGATCCACTCACCACCTTCACGCCCTTCTCCCACGCTTTCAGGTAGTTGCCGTAGGCCACTTGCGGGGCGGTAAACTCGATGGCCACATCTGCCGATGCGAAGGCAGGGCTGTCGAAGTCCTGTTGGTTGTCAATGTCGATGATACTCACGATCTCATGACCACGGTCGAGGGCTATCTGTTCTATCATCTTGCCCATCTTGCCGTAGCCGATTAATGCTATCTTCATATTCCAATTCGAATTAAAACGCTGCAAAGGTACGAAAAAATCGAGTAAGTGAGAACAAAAGGCATGATTTTCTTTTGTCGAAAGAAAGAATTATACCAAATAAGTGAGTAAAAATGCAGAAATATTGAGTTTTTTAGTGAGAGTAAAAAAGAAATGGAGTTCCCCATTGAGAACCCCATTTTCTTTTTAGATGGGACCGTAGCCCGCGCAACTCGTGGTCGTGATGGCCGTCAGAAAGGCTGTGAGCGCGGCTACTATCACCTTCACCGCTATCTCAATAAAGCGATTGTTCTTCATCACTCTTCACCTTTTCACTTTTTCACCTTTAGGCTTACTGGTCTCCGCCTCCGGCGTTTTCATCATCGCCGCTGTTGTCATCACCGCCATCGGTGTTGACTG
>JAGCRH010000048.1 GCA_017964785.1 Prevotella sp. | reverse complement strand
TCGAATTCCACTGTGTCATTCGTCTTTGCTGTGGACTTCGAGAGGAACATATCGCCGTTGGACATGTCCTTGAACACGACGGGGCGATAGTTTTCTGGATGAATTCCTTTTTTCATTTTGAGTTAAAATATTAATGTTTAATACTATTTGCGCATAAAGCGGGTGCAATTACCGTGCAAACCGAAAGCAGAAAGTTCGCTTTTTGCTGAGGTGCAGCCGGTATTAGCGCGAAATCGCGTGCAAAGGTACGAAGATTTTTTGAATTTTGCAAATAGTTTCGGAAAAAAATAGTATCTTTGCACCAATAAAACATGTTTTATATGAAAAAGTCTGGTTTAATGCTGCTAACAATGCTCCTGTTTATGGGCATCAATCCTATTATGGCGCAGCAGAAGACATTCTCCGTCTATGCCATTGGATTCTATAATTTGGAGAATTTGTTTGATACCTGTCATGATGCTGGCAAGAATGATTACGAGTATCTGCCTGAGGGTACCAACAAATGGACAGGCCTGAAATACACCCATAAATTAAACAATATGGCACGTGTGCTCTCGGAGATGGGCACAGACAAACTGCCGAAGATCGGCTGTGCCGCCATCGGTGTGGCTGAGGTGGAGAATGCCAAGTGTCTGGAAGACCTTTGTAATCAGGAACCGTTGAAGGATAAGAACTTCCAGTTTGTGCATGTTGAGGGACCGGATCAGCGGGGCGTAGACTGTGCGTTGCTGTATAATCCGGCCTTGTTTTCTGTCCGTCAGGTGAAACTCGTACCTTATATATATAGATTACCACAGGACTCGCTTAGGGCCACCCGTGGTTTCCTGGTAGTGAGCGGTACGATGGCAGATGAGCATGTGACCATCATCGTGAACCACTTGCCTTCACGTGGTGCCACCTCCTTCTATCGGGAGCAAGGCGGTTTGCAGTTGAAGGCGGTGAAGGACTCGCTGATTGCTGAGGATCCGCAGGTGAAACTGTTGATTATGGGTGATATGAACGACGACCCGCAGGATAACTCGATGGCGAAATGTCTTGGGGCCAAGCGTAAGATCAAGGATGTGGGCGAAGGAGACTTGTATAATCCCTGGTGGGATGTGCTTGCCTCAGGCACAGGAACGCTGATGTACAATGGCGCCTGGAACCTCTTTGATCAGATTATTCTCTCTCCTTCGTTGCTCGACCGTGACAAGAAGGACTATTCCTCGCTGAAACTCTTCTCCCACCAGATATTCCGTCGTGACTATCTGTTCCAGAAAGAAGGAAAATACAAGGGCTATCCCCTGCGCACGCATGGCAGTGGCGAATGGCTCGACGGTTATAGCGACCATCTGCCTACTATTGTCTACCTTATTAAAGCACAGAAATAATGATTATCATCGGAATCGCTGGCGGATCGGGTTCTGGCAAGACCACCGTCGTGAAGCGTATTGCCAAAGCACTGCCGCCACATTGTGCTGCCATCATCCCGTTGGACTCCTATTATAACGATACGACAGGACTCACCGATGAGGAACGGCGCGCCATTAACTTCGACCACCCTGATGCCTTCGACTGGAAACTGCTGACGGAACAGATCAAGAAGTTGAAGAACGGTGAGGCCATTGAGCAGCCTACTTATTCGTATGTGCTCTCCAACCGTTTGCCAGAGACTGTCCATGTGGAGCCGAAGCCCGTGATTATCCTGGAAGGCATCATGACGCTACACCACAAGAAGTTGCGTGACATGATGGACTTGAAGATATTCGTGGATACCGACAGCGATGTGCGCCTGATCCGGAATATCCGTCGCGATGTGGTGGAGCGTGGACGCACGGTTGAAATGGTGCTCAGCCATTATGAGAACGATGTGAAACCCATGCACGAGCAGTTCATCGAGCCCACGAAGAAGTTTGCAGATATGATTATCCCTTGGGGTGCTGACAACAAGCGTGGTATCGATATCCTCAGGTCCTATATTCAAGGATTCTCGGAAGAGGTCAAGGAAGAAATGAGGCATAGTGGTTGAGCCGACCCTTTAACCTCTATTCTTCTGACAAGGGCTCAGTGTAGACCTCTGGTACGAAAGTCGTTTCCTCTTTCACTTCTTCGGCGACGGGTATCTCCTGAGCCTTGGCGAACTTACGCTTCTCGTTGTGGATCTTGATGGCGTTGATGAGTTCAGTGACACCATAGAGTAGCGTACACCAGCCAAGGATAAGCATTGCCATTGCCGGTGGATCCATCGGACGTATGATAACATAGAGTCCTGTGAGCAGGATGATGCATGGGAGTATCCAATAGCCGAAACCCACCTTGCCGAAATGACGGGCATTGAGCAGGTTCATGAACTGGTTGATGGCACCCAGCACGAGGATGCCGCCGATGATATACATCAGACCTTTGACGAAAACCGTTGGTGTCAGTGCCAATAACAGTCCAAGAATGGCACTTCCGACACCCACGATGGGGAAGGCTGGCTTGGGTATGGCTATGCGCTGACCATCTGCATCAGTGATATAGGCACCACCAGACAATGTCTCCTGTTTGGAATACTGGCGCAAAGTGTGATAATACATCACCATAGAGATGATACCCGAAAGCAGGAACAATACACCGATGGCAATCGTAATCCATGTGACGGTATTATCGGGATACTTGATCAGCATAATGCCGATGGCAATGGCACAGATGGCACGGAAAACGGAACTCTGTAATATCTTCATATCGTTAAAGTTTTCAAGTTTGATGTTGCAAATTTAGTAAAATAACGTGATATTCGCAAATAAATTGCTATTTTTGCAGCAAAAATATGCAAATATGACCACTTTATACTTAGTCAGACACGGAGAAACGGTTGATAATGTCAACCAGATCATGCAAGGACAAACGCAGGGCCAACTGACGGAGAACGGTATCCGACAGGCTGAGGAAGTGAGGGACAATATGGCTTCTGAGGACTTTGCCGCCATCATTGCCAGTGACCTGAAACGTTCGGTGGATACAGCGAGCGTCGTTGCAGAGCCCCATCATCTGGAGGTGGTTCAGACCCCATTGTTACGAGAACGTGACTGGGGTGGATTTACAGGGCGGTATATCCCCGAACTGAAAGGCGAGAAGTGGCCAGACGACATAGAGACATTGGAAAACCTTCTTTCCCGGGCTGGCGAATTCATCGCCTTCGTCAAGAAGACTTATCCAGGAAAGAAGGTGCTGGCCGTGGGTCATGGCATTATTAATAAAGCCATCCAGGCAGTATATTATGGAAAACAGATGAGCGAGGTTCAAAAGATGACCAACGCAGAGGTCAGAATACTCGAACTCTAATCCTTAATTATCTGCGGCCTCCTCCGAAGTGTCCGCCACCGCTGCGAGAGGAACCGCCACCGCTACTGCGAGAGGCTCCACCGCTGCTACTGCGGGATGGGGCAGCACTGCTGCGAGAGGGACTTGCACTACTGCTGCGTGAGGGGCTGACGCTGCGAGATGGAGCGGCATTGCTGCGGGTGCTGCTACGTGGCGCACTGCTACTCTGGGCTGAGGGACGTGATGTCCTGTTGCCGTCGAAGGAACCGTTGCTATTCGTCGTGCGGTTCGGGGTAGAGTTGACACGTGACGGGGCGCTGTTCTCACTGCGGTTTGGAGTGGTTGTAACGCGAGACGGCGTATTGCTCTCGTTGCGATTTGGTGCCGTTGTTGTCGGACGTGTATTCTCCCTGCGAGAACCGTTGAACGTACCCTGTCTGTTCTCTACTCTGCTACCGCGATTGTTGTCAATTCTGTTCTCGCGATTGTTCTCGACTCTTCCTCCACGGTTGTTGTCGGCCCTTCCACCACGATTGTTCTCAATCCTTCTGCCACCGCGATCAGGGGCTCCTGTGACACGGGTAGAACTGTTACGATGGTTGCGGAACTCGCCACGATCAAAGCGGTCATGCATGCCAACGTGCCTGTCTCTGGGTGCACGGAAATGCTTCCTGTGCTCGTAGTAGTAGCCATGAGAACCGTGAACGTGCCAAGCATGTCCTCCACGGTAGGTGGCATAGAAGGCCGGACGTCCGAAGTAGAAGTAGTCACGGTGCGGATAGCGGGCATAGATGCCAAAGTGCCAGTAACCTGCTTCCCAGTAGAGTGGACGATAGAAATAAGAGGCTGCGATATAGGCCTGCCATTGCCAGTCGTACAGGATATAACTCAGATCGAGGTTACGGCGCTCCCAATAGGTGCCGAACACATCAGCGCGGCCTGTCACTCCCATCAGATAGTCGAGGTTGATCTCATAGGCAGCCTCATACTGTTCGTCTGTAAGGTTCAACTCATAGGCCATTTTATCCGTCAGGAACAATGCCTCGTTGCGGGCCTGCTCGAAACTCATTGCATTTGCTGAAACCGTCATGGTCAGCATGGCAATCAGGGTCATCATCATCTTTTTCATAATCGTATCGTTTTAATTGTTCGACATCAATTTTATTAATTCACGGTGCAAAGTAACGGCTTTTTTCGCATGTTTGCAAAGGAAAAACCCTAAATAGGGTGGGGAATTTC
The DNA here is from genome assembly GCA_017964785.1 of Prevotella sp. GTDB lineage: Bacteria > Bacteroidota > Bacteroidia > Bacteroidales > Bacteroidaceae > Prevotella. The sequence goes on along the minus strand of JAGCRH010000048.1, from coordinate 36,236 downwards.
CCTATTGATGATGTTTTTTGAGGAAAAAGATGTACCTTTGCAGCCAATAATGACAGAATGATGTCTATATGAAGAGGATTCTCATCGGTTTCATGGCAGTAGTATTATCTGGTCAGGGGTGGTCACAGGACTCGCTGTCGACACGCCTGACATACGACCTGACGACAGAGACAGCAGTAGGAACAGGCGATTTTACTGCTTTCTATCTGGCTGCCAATCGTCATCATGCGTTGGGAACGCGTGCCAATACGGCCAGTCTTCGTGGTGCCCTTCATATGGAACACCGATTGGCTGACGATTGGCTGCTGTATGCTGCTGTAGATGGTATTGCCAGTGTACATGCCAATCATCGGGCTTACCTGCAACAGTGTTATGCCAACCTGTCGTATAAGTCATTTCATCTGGAAGTTGGGAGCCGCGAACTCCCACAGGTATTACGTGACAACTTACTCTCTACGGGCTCATTTACTAAAGGTACCAATGCGAAGCCCATCCCTCAGGTGCGCTTGGGTACCAACGGCTTTTGGACTGTTCCGTATACGAAGGAGTGGATTCAGATCAACTTCGATTTTGGCTATGGCAAGTTTCTCGATAGCGACTATCATGAGGCCGCTTCATACATTGACGGCAGACTCGCTTCTGCGTATGTGAAAGGTGCCTTTTACCATCAGAAGCATCTGTATATACGCAGCAATCCTGAGAAACCACTCTTTGTGACGGTGGGCATAGAGCATGCGGTGCAGTTTGGCGGCACCAGTTATCTTTTGGATCATGATGAACTGAGGGTGAAGAAAAAGTCTGCGGGACTGAAAGACTTCTGGGATGTGATACTGCCCTTAGGTGACAGCAACTATTATGAGAACGATAATTCTTGGGAAGACTGGATCTATGGCAATCATCTGGGCTCGATGACCTGTCAGATAGGGTGGAACATCACTCCCCAGCATCAGGTGCAGGCCTATTTAGACAATCCCTTCGAGGATGGTTCTGGCATACGCAAGGGCAATGGCTGGGACGGCATCTGGGGCTTGCAGTATAGCAATAGGGCCTCTGGACGTCAGACGCTGCGTGGGGCCGTGTTCGAATATGTTCAGACCACCAACCAGTGTGGTCCTTTACACTGGGATAGCGGTGACTACCTGGAACCTGTGCGCAGTCAGATTACAGACTATGTGACAGGCAACGATAACTACTATAATCACGGTATCTATGGCAGTTATGTGCATTACGGTATGACACCTGGCAATCCGCTCATCACTTCACCTATATATAATAAGGATGGCAGAGCGACCTATACAGACAATCGCATCAAGGCCTGGCATCTGGGTGTCAATGGCGAGGTCACAGACCGTCTTTCATACCTCGTCAAAGGCTCTTACCGTGAAGGATGGGGCACTTATGCGTTCCCCCTACCTGAGAAACATCACTCTTTTGATGCCTTGTTTCAGGCAGACTACATTGATGGTCCTTGGTACTTCAGTGGGGCATTCGCCTTTGACAAGGGTAATATCTATGGTGATTGTGCTACGTTTTATTTCAAGATTGGCTATCATGGAAAGATTCTTTAAATCATTTGTCCTTCTGCTCTGCATTCTGCTATTGTCCTCCTGTCAGGAAGGAGGCGAGGCAGGCGATCTGTTCGGACAGTGGCGTCTGGTTGGTCACGATACCCAGTATATTAGTTTTTCTGGATCATTGACGCTCTTGCGGAGCACCGATGAGGCAGAAGTGATGGGCAATTTCCAGCACGTTGGCGACAGCCTTTTCATCCAGTGCTACTCCATCGAAGCCCTGCCTCTGGATACTGCTGTCGTGGAGGTCACTTTCGGTTTCAAGCCCTTCAACAATATCCGTCTTAGAGTTGAGGACCTCAATTCCGACCATCTTGTACTCAGCAAGGATGGACGGATTTGGAGTTTTTATCAATATTGATAAATTATTATCTGTTTTTCTATCTGAGCAGACGGAGGTAAATCTTCCGTCTCCAACGGCTGGGCAGCGTACGAATGACTGTACGGATGATAATATTCTGTGTCATGCGCCACCAACTGATGTAGCCTTTCTTGTAGAATGAAATCTGGAGAGGAATTTCCCGACGCGAATAGTTCCATCCGCCACGACGTCTTGCAAAATCGTCTGACATCCGGAAATAGAGCAGTGAACGCTGAATATTATAGAATTTGCTGCCCTTTAGCATCATCCGTACCCAAAGATCGTAATCTTCCACCTGTGGAGAATGGATATAATAGCCGGCGGCCTTGACAGCCTGATGTCGGAACATGACAGTGGGGTGATTCATCGGATTTCGTTTCTTTCCAAATTGGATGATGGCCTCATTGTCTTCTGGCAATTTACGGGTTGACAGAATATTCGAGATGTTGTCAGAGAATTCGTCTGCCCATGAACCGACAATGTCATATTCGGGATGGTCTTCCATAAATTTGACCTGGGTCTCAAAACGGTCAGGCTTACAGATGTCGTCAGCATCCATACGGGCCACTAAATCGTATGTGCAGTGCTTCAGTCCTTCATTGAGTGCATGGCCGATACCGCCGTTCTCTGGCAGTTTGACGGTTTTCAGTTCGGGATGGTCCTGCTGACTTTTAGCGATGATGTCATCCAATTCCGAGGTCAACGGACCATCTTCCACCAGTATGATTTCCGTCGCTGGCAGTGTCTGATCAAATAGGCTCTCTAAGCATTCACGTATATGCTTTGGCTCCTCTTTTTTATATATAGGAATTAGAACAGAAAATCCCATTTCTTTAATTTCGGGTGCAAAAGTACTCAAAAAAAATGAAAAACGTTCATAAATAATTAAATAATTACCCAAGAATTTGAGATAGGCGTGTGTGCACCATTGATATTCCACCATTTATGGGGACCTATCACAACCTTCTCTTTATTGGTGTTCAGCCATGCTCCCCACCAGGAAAAGGAGGAGTTGGCAATAATCTGATGGCGGCAAAGCGACATAAGGTGCATGTCTTGGTAACTCATCTTGTCTGTATTCCAGTCTACATAGATAGTCTTAGTCTGTCCTGTCAGGATCTCAATATGTTTGCGGCACCAGGAGACATCATCAGAAAAGACGCAGAAGACTTCTGGAATTGCCGCTCCTTTCATCCGTAGGATGGCTGTCTGGTAGTAATTTAGGTCGCAGATGTTGCAGAAGAGTTTGTCTTTCGTATAGTCTCCTCGTCGAACGTGGATGGCACAACTGTTCTTGCTGGTGACGAGACGGGCTGTCTCTTGGTTTCGTTCATCTTCAAATGCAGGAAAAGTGAATGTCCGCAAGATGTCCTCCCGGATATCTATGAAGTACTCCTCATGCTGCCAGTAACCGTCGTAATAAACGTCGCCTTCATGGGTCAGTGCTGTGGGTTCGAAGGCATAGTCGGCACTTTCCTTGAACATGGTCTTTCTGACGGGGAGAATCCTACTGCCAAAGCGCCACGACTGGAAATTGGGGTAGGGATAGGCCACCTTCGCCACTTCTTTCCAATTGGCTTCTCTGTAGGTCACGTCGAATATCTTTGGTATCTCAAATCCCCGATGTTTATGATAGCCGTTGAAACAGTGCAAATCCAGCAGGACCGGTTCTTCCGGGAACCGCTTCTGCAGTGCCTGATGGAGTGCAAACTGAAACATTTGGTTGCCCAAACCGCCTATGACTTTCACGATTTTCATATTTTCCTGAGTAAATGCTTTGTTCCGAGTATAAGATGTTGGTAGAGCCAGAGCATCAGTCTGAGCATTCTGTTAGAGGTATATTTTTGCAAGAGTTCCGATCTGTCTGACTTGAATGTCTCCATGACATTGAGGCTTTGTGTGATTTGCCCCTGATGTCCGTGATGGGATATGATGGTAAGTGACTTGTCGAATATGAATTTCTTTTCGCGGAGCATACGGTAATACCATTCAACGTCGACAAACCATTTCAGATTTGTATTGAAATCCTCCAGATGTTCCCGTCGGACGGTCAAACAGGCACAGGGACCAATGACATTCATTAAGAACAGGCAAACAGGATGCTTGCAGACAAATGTCTTCATCCATCGGCAGAGAAATGATTGTTTCTTCTGATGTCTATTCGCGATGATATTCACTTGTGAGATGACGATATCTGCAACTGACGACATCTGCTGACTGATACGTTTCAGGTAGTCGTCTTGAGCCATCTCTTCATCGTGGTGCATCAGTATCACGTATTTCCCGGAGGCTTTTTGTAAGCCGGAGTTCCAGTTGTCAGCGGCGCTGATCCCTTGTTGATGACGATAATAATGGATATCGTCGTGGCTCAATGACTGGACATAGTGCTCAATGCAATCATCTTGGGAATCGTCTGAAATGATAACCTCATAGTCAACACCTTTCTGCTGTAGGACAGATGCCAGTGCATTTCGCAATAACGAAAGATCATTGTAACAGGGAAGTACGATGCTGAAAGTCTTCATCTGTCACCTCCTTCCTGTTGAATGAACAGATAGCCTCCCATGCAGATCATTTTTATGAGATAGGCAAGAAGAACAGCCAAGGCAATGCCGGATGCGCCCAGGTTGTTGCGAAGGAACAAATAGGAAAGCCCGACTGTGGCGATACCCCAGATGATATTGAAGCCAAAACAGGTCCACATCTTATCACGGCTATACAGTGTCATCTCCAATATTTGGGCAAGGGCTGTCGGAATGGTTGAGATGGCAAGAAACACCAAGGGCGTGAAATCTGTGAATGTCTTTCCGTAGAGAGGTATGATGACTGGTGCCAGTACCCATGAGCCGATGGCGAGACAGGCTGAGATGCCGCCAATTAAGGCAAAGTTGCCTAATAATGTCCGACGGAAGGTGCGTGTGTCCGTGATGCTTGACATGATGGGAAGCACGATTTGACAGATAGCCCCAGGGACAAATAGTAGGATAATTTTCCATTGGTCTGCCGCCTCAAAGATGCCTAACTCTCCATAGTCGTTGGCTCTGACCAGCATGGAACGGATAAGCCAAAAGACGGGTGTGACACTTAGGGCAGAAAGTGTGGCTGGAATGTTGTATTGGTAGATGAGTTTCCAGTCTTCCTTGAAAACGGCCTGTCCCTTGCTCCGGATACCATTCTTCCTCAGGTTCTTTATTGCAGACAGTTTGTTGGTAAGGTATAGGGCCAGAACGCCGAGTCCGAAGCCGGCAATAGCACCTTCTATCTGGTAGAAATAGGCTCCGATAATCATACCCAACGATTCGACGATACTGCCTATCAGCGTGTTGACAGCAATAGACTTGAAGTCCTCGAAACCGGCAAGCGTCCCGTTCTCTGAACTGTTCAGAATGGAGAGAAAGAGCACCACACAGCCGATCGTTAGAGGGAATGCCAGTTCTGATGATTTCAGAATGTCACTGGCCAGAAAACCTGCAGAGATGAGTAGGATCAGTGTTGTCAGGATGCCCAACAGAATGGCAAACCTTGTGGAGAGATGATAGATAGAGGCGGCATGGGCCTGTTGGTCTCTTCGGTACAAAGCAATAAACCTGGTGGCAGTGACACCAATGCCTCCTGCCCCCAAGATGATGAACATACCGATGGTTGAGCGCACCATCCCTAACTCGCCGAACTGCTCTTTCCCCAAGATCCGGGCACAGATGATGCCAGTCAGAAACACACAGAACTTACCAAGGGCAGTTCCTGTAAACGACCAGAAGGCACCACTCATCATTCGTTTGGCGATGTTGGAGGCCATCATTCGCCTATATAATTGTTCTATGGTGTCTTTCATTTCTGAGGATATATATTATAGGTGTGATCCTTCTTACTGAAATCATAGAACTGATAAGAGTCAATGTGCAGCCATTCCGGACGGAAGGTGTTGATACCTACCATTTTCGCAACAAACACGAAGATGACAATCAGACGTAATATGTTTCTTGTTCCCTCAAACTGCTTTGTGTAGGACTTTTTCATGGATTGTGGCTCAATGTATCTGAGAAGATGAATCACAATAAAGGGCCACAGGTATTCGTTGACTCTGGAGATAGGGTATATGACAGGAGCGATGAGACAAATGCATAGTCCCATCGTGCAGATCCAAAAGAAGATGTTGTCGGGCTTGGGCGCACCGCTTCTCTTTCTGGCAAACAGGCAGACTGAAAGGATAAAAATCATAAAGACACAGTCTGCCAGACCGACAATAGACAGTGAGCCTTTCTGGATGGCAGCCTGATAATAGGGGTGCTCCCTGAGGCCCATGAACGACAGTATCTCGAAAATGAAAACGGCTAAGATCAGGGAACCGACAATGGCCATGCATGCATTTCGTCGTGAAGGATTTAACCTGACTAGTATCGGGAGAAGAAAAAGGAATATGGCAGAGGTATGGAACAGACAGGCACAGCCTACTAATAGGCAGTATTTGCCGATCTTTCCCTTTTCGAGGTTTTCAAAAGCAAAGTAAAAGATAAATAGGGCAAATGCCTGTCGGATAATACAGTAATGCATGAAGAACAACCCTGCCGTCAGCATATAGAAGCATACCAAGGCAATGTCCTTCGCATGTTTGTTTATCAACCAGAGGTCTCCAATGGTGATTATTAAACTTGATACAAGGATGATGGTATATGGGTTTCTGGAAACATATTTCACAAGGATATGAACGAATATTTGAAAACCGTATTCAAACTGGTCTAAGTGGAAAGTTGTAACGGGCTCGTTTCTGAAACTGAGCACATGTGCTATCTGGAAATAGTAACCGTAGTAGTGAGAAGTGTCATTCAGCACCGTAATATCCCTGAATCCGAAAAAACCGAAAAGCAGGATAAAACAGGCAATCAATTGGAACAACCTTGCTGCTCCGGGACGCTTGAACTGCTTCGACAGGAAGTGAACTCCAAGGAAAAGGGTGAAATACAGGAAGATGACAGCCATGATCTCCAGATGCCTTATTCCTCTTCAGCCAAGATGCGCTTGACGTTTTGCCTAATATAGATGAAGAGGGCAGGGAGTGCTAATCCCAAAAGGAATGCCAGTATCAGGGTCGTTACCTTTTTCGGGAACACAGGCTTCAACTTTCCCATCGGTGGAGAGACAATGCGCAGGTTTCTGGCATTATAGACATGTGTGAGGTTGTTCTCCTCACGTTTCTCTAACAGATAGATGTAGAGGGCCTCAACAATCTTGTGCTGGCGCTCGGTAGGAAGGATCTTTGTAAGGTTTCCCGGAGCGACGGAGATGTCTCTCTTCAGTTTCTGATCCTCATGGCTGATGCTCTTCTGACTGGCTTTCAGTTGGGCGACAGCCTGATCCAGGGAATTGATGATGGCCTTGCGCATACTGCCCAACTGGGCATCCATATCTTTTACGAGTGGGTTGTTCGGGCTGCTGTTCTCTGCTGAGATGTTACGTTGAAGTTGTAGTTTGTTGTATTCACTAATCTGGATAGCCACATTTTCGTTGTCAGGCAGAAGATTGGCGGGTAACACCTGATTTGTGCCTTCTTCTTTCCTCACTTGGTCGCGCATTTGTTCCATGATGTAGAGTTGGTTGTTTACCTTCACCTGCGTCTCGTAGGTCAAGGCTGCATTCTCCATGTACATCTTGGCTGTTTCTCCATAGTCGGGCATCAGGTTCTTTCCCCTGAACTGGGCGATGCTCTTGTCTAACCCACTGAGTTCTGCTTCGATGTCCTCAATGCGCTCATTGATAAAACGGGTAGAGGCATCGGCTGTGCTTTGCTTGTCCTTCATCCACTCTTCCTGATAAACCTTTATCAGTGTGTTGATGATTTGTTCCGCCCGTTCTCCGGACATGTCCTTACAGGTAATGCTAATGATGCTGGTCTGGTCGTCAGCCAAATCGATGTCAATCTGCTTCATCAGACTTTCAACACGATCATATTTCTTTTCCTTACTGATGCGGATGGTCTTCTCGTCCCCATGGGACATACATGAGTCGAATTGTTTGGTGGCTATGACAGATACGGGGCCGATAGGTGTCTGACATACGGAATTGACCTTGCCCTGAACCTCACCGTCAAACTTGTCCTTGTTTTTACGGAATTTGTAGAGTGTAAAGGTACCGTCTTTCTGCAAGTCCATTTTCATATAGGCACCATCCTTGTCTGTCAGTTTGGGGAAAGTGACTTTGATGGGTAGCGTCTCATCATAGAGTTCTTGTTTCATGAGTCCGTCATAGACTTCATAGCGGATATCGAGTCCCATACGGTTTACCACCTCTTGCATCAGGAATGGCGAGGAGAAGATTTGCATCTCATTCTCTACGTTCGAGGTGATATTCAGTCCTGCCATGCCTGCCAGCATACCCATATTTGAGGTCATAGAAGATAACAGACCGCCGGTTCCGTTTTCGTCTTTCACAAGAACAGAAGCCGATCGCTCGTATTTGGGAACGACGATTAGCAGAAAAAGGATGGCCAGAACCACACAGGTACAGGCTGTTCCTGCAAACCATTTCCACTGCTTGATGCAGTCCAGAAGAAATGTTTTCATATCAGGCTGTTATTTTAGGATAAGAATAGCAATTGTCGTAAGTACTGAGGCAAGCGACATCCAGAAAGAGATGGAACGGGTTTCGTTGCCAGCAGTCAATGATTGTCTGGCCTTTGTGTTGTTAGCCTTTACGTAGATGATGTCATTTTGCTTCACATAGAAGGCTTCAGAGGTCATCAGGTCGCGTGCAGAGTTCATACTCAGGTTGTATACCTTGCGGTCATTACCCTGCTGACGCACCACCATCACAGAGTCGCGCTTGCCAAACACTGTCAGGTCACCAGCATTCCCAAGGGCTTCTATCAGTGTCATCCTGTCTTTGCCTATACTAAAGACCCCTGGGCGTTGTACTTCGCCAGTCACGGTGTAGTTCAGGTTCAGGAATTCTATCGTGACAATGGCATCCTTCAGTTGTTCCTCGCGTAACTTGTTCTGAATTGTCTGTACTGCCTCGTGGCGGGTCATGCCTCCAATGGTAATCTTTCCAAGTACAGGAAAGTCGATGGTGCCGTCAGGATCGATGGTGTAACCCGTTACATAGGGCGCACCCGCGGCCTGTCCGCCACTCATGTTGGTATTAAGTCCCTTGTTGAAGAGGGCAGCCATCCCCGGGTCTTTGCTCTTCACGATGATGTTCACCATGTCCTGGGGATAAAGCCTGATGGTGCCGTCAGTAGTGTTGGTGATGAGGTCGCCGTCTTTCAGATCCTGGAAATAGTTGAAGTTCTTGGGGGTACTACATGCGACAAGCAGAGCCGTCACGAACGACAATATGATATAAGTTAGGGCTTTCATATTTAGAATTTTTTGCCAAATGCGATGTTCAAGAATGTCTGCGCAAGTAATTTCGCATCAAGCCAGAGCGAACGATGCTCAAGATAATAGAGGTCGAGTTCCAGACGGCGGAGCATTTTCTCCATGGTGTCTGTATACCCATTGTGAATGGTGGCGTACGATGTGACTCCCGGGCGTATTTGATAGAGGTATGAGTACCTCGGGTCTTTTTCCATAATCTGGTCGATATAGTACTTACGCTCAGGTCTTGGCCCGATAAAGGCCATGTCGCCTTTCAAAACATTCCATAACTGAGGCAGTTCGTCCAAATGGTGATCACGAAGGAACCGTCCTGTCTTTGTCATCCTGTCATCGTCCTCATGAGGCAGAAGTGCTGGTCCGTATTTTTCTGCATTGACTTTCATACTACGGAACTTATAGATATTAAAAGGACGCCCAAATCTGCCAATCCGTTCTTGCTTGAAGATTGCCGGACCGCCGTCTTCCTTCTTCACCTTGATGTAACACCAAATCATCAGTGGCGAGAACACGACCAGACATACGATGGCTACGCAGAAATCAATGAGCCTTTTGATATTGCGCTCGATCTCGTTCATGCCATCTATGATATATCCGTCTTTAAGTGTGGTCATTTTCTTATGAGATATTGGCGAATACAGACTTACCCTGTTTTATAATCATCTTATTGATGATCGCATGAAAAGCAAGCCAGACAAGAATGTCTATTACTGCCATGATGGTTAGGGAAACAAGATGTTGGAGAGCAAGATTTAAAATGATGAATGAAAATATCAGACCGATGATTGTCAGAAGAGTCTGATGCTGGCTTAGGCCTGCTCGCATCAGTTTGTGATGGATATGGTTCTTGTCGGCTTTAAACATAGGCTGGTGGTGCTTAAACCGAACCAATGAGACACGGACGACATCTAAGGCTGGAACAATCAATAGTGAGTTGGCTAAGATAATGGAGGTCTCGCTGAATGGCATTACTCTCGGATTGTTCATTGTGACTTTTACATACAGGAATGCAAGGATAAAACCTAATGTCAGTGATCCGGAGTCTCCCATAAAAATCTTCTGTTTTTTCTTTTCATTCCCCCAAATGTTAAAATAGAAGAAAGGAACAAGGACTCCCATCATACTTGCAATCAGCATGCTATATGCCTTTATTTCCGCTTGCATAAAACAGAACAGGAAGCCTGCCAGGGCAATAAATGAGACGCTTGCACTGAGTCCGTCAATGCCGTCAATGAGATTGATGGCATTGACAATGAATACAATAACGAAGATGGTCAGTGGAACTCCAATCCAATACGGTATTTCGTGGATGCCACAGAATCCATACAGGTCATTAATGTACAGTCCAGCAACAGGGAGAAGCAGTCCAGCAATAATCTGAAAGGAGAATTTTGTCTTGGCTCCTATTCCTGTCAGGTCATCAATAATACCTGTTGCATATATCAACAGGAGGGATATGAAGAAGTAGACAGACCATAAACTAAACTGCAACTGCCTTCCTTCAAATGAGTTGTTGTAAAAAGCCGTCCCAATAAGGAATGCCAGCAACATGCTTGGTAAAAAACAGACTCCACCCAATCTGGGGATGGAGTTCTTATGTATCTTACGGGCATTGGGTGTATCATATAACTTTTTGCGGTTGCAGAAACTGATAATCTGTGGAATCGTGATGATGCCACATATCGCACTGAGGCAGAAGGCTATGATGATATATATGGATTGCTGATTCATACCTAATTATTAATTATAACTCCAAAAACACGAAAATATTGTGTCAGATGCAAAAAATAATCGACCGCTGTCTCATCTGGAAATAATGGCTATAATGAATGGTATATATCAAGATGTTTGCGAATGACATCATCCAGTGAGAATTCCCGCTCGGCCTTTGCTCTTCCGTTTTTGCCCATTTCCTCTCTGATTTCGGGATGTTCGATGAGAATACGGAGTTTTTCTGCCAATGCTGTGGCATCCTGGGGAGGTGTCAGGAAGCCGTTGGAACCGTCATCGACGGTATCTTTACAGCCTATGGAGTTCGTTGTGACGATGGGACGACCGGTGGCACAGGCCTCAATCAGTGATTTGGGAACACCCTCTCGGTAGTAACTTGGGAATGCCATGATGTGGGAGTTGACAAGCAGTTCACGGACATCGGAGCGGAAGCCTAACCATTGTATATACCTGCCATCGCACATCTGTTCTAATTCGTTCTTCTGGATAGCCTTTGGATTATTGGATAGTCCGCCGCAAAGCAGAAACTCCACGCGATCCTTATAGTCCTTTCTAAGTATGTTGGCAGCCTTAATAAGCACCAGCACACCTTTCTCCTTCAGCATCCGGGCCGTAAAGAGTATTCTGATCACGGCGTCTGATGGCTGAGGTTCGTAAGTATAGGTGCGCAGATCGATACCGGAACCTTTGATATAGACAGAATCCTGCTCGTTGATAATGTAGTTTTGTAGAAACAACTGCTTGTCCTCGTCGTTTTGGAAGATGTCCTTGATGTTCTTTCTGTGGTGCGAGAAGCGCACGATCCAGAGAATGCCCTTTGCCATGAATGACAGATGGTCGGTTGAGAACATAACGCCGAGTCCACTGACGGCATTGACAACTCCTCTGATGCCAGCCAACTTTGCTGCTAATCCTCCCCAGAGGATAAGTTTCATGCCTACATGATGGACGATGGCCTCCTTGTGTCGTCTGTATAATTTCAGTAGGAACAGGAATGTCTTAAACTCCTGTCTGATGTCCGTACCTGTCGGATTAATGGGTAGTTCCATCATTCTCAGTCCAAGGGCTTCAACGTCCTGACGTTGTCCCGTGTCCTTGCATACGATGGTGACATCCCATCCATCTTTTTGGGCGGCCAGTGCTATATCTTTCCGATGAGACAGGAAAAACCTGTCTTCATTGACAATCATTAACAGTTCTTTCATGCGAGTGTGCAAAGGTACTCATATTTTCTGATATATTGTGTATGATAGGCGTTTTTTTTGCTTTTTTTGTTAAATAAACTTTTCAAAATGTTCAATATCAGATGTTAATTCCCAAATAATTGTACCTTTGCAGAGACAAATAATAACATCAACAAATGCCACACAGAATTCTGACATCCTTTATGGGGCTTCTGGTCTGCATGATTGCGAGTGCACTCCCCACTTATTATGATACGAAAAAGGGTAGTGTACACCAACTCTTTAAGAAAGGGCAGGGTAAATACGTTTTGCGCTATACTCATAAGTTCAGTGACACTTTATATATACCTCATGGCTGTGAGGTGAGGTTCAAGGGGGGGAGACTGACTGGCCCTGTAGTGTTCAATGCTACAAAATTGAGCGGCAATGTCAGCCTGAAAGGGTCACATATAAAGGGAAGCGTGAGAAACGACACGTTCAATGCCTCATGGCTTTGTGCAAAGGATGGGGTGACAGACGATGCACCGAGCATCAATGAGATAATAACTGTCTGTGGAAATGTTTTTTTTCCAAGGGGGACTTACCGTTTGGTATCAGCCTATAAGCACGAAAAGTTCCATATAGGAATCATAAAAGATAATGTCTCACTAAAAGGTGAGAGGGGAACGGTATTCCTTACGAAAGAACAATTGGGAATCGTATGCGTGTTTTCTAAGCCATACGACATACCCAACAGTGTAAGAAACATCAGTCTGGAGGGTCTCACCTTCCGTACGGTGAATGATGGAAGCGTGTTCTTAGAGTGGACGCACGCCATACAGACGAAGGGTGTCAACGGTTTCACCATAGAGAACTGTACAATAGAGGATTTCTGGGGCGATGGTATCTGTCTGAACCATTACAATGATAACCCTCAGACGGGCGAACGGGCGAGGAACCAGAACGTGAGGATAGAAAACAACACTATCGTTGGCGGTGAACTGCACAACAATCGCAACGGTATATCGGTCATCAACGGTCAAAATGTGCTGATCCAGGGGAACACCATACGCAACACTTCAAGCAATAAAATGCCAGGTGCTATTGATGTGGAGCCGAATAATTCCGCCTACACCATTGAGAACATTAAGATTATCGGCAATACCATCGAGGGTTCACGGGGCAGGTGTGGGGCTATTGAGATATGTATGGTCAAAGGTGGTCCCGGATATAATATCTCTGTGGAAAAAAACTATATCAGCAATTCTAATAGGGGTATTTATATTTGTTTGAAAACAGAAGATACGACAGATCACTTTGTGATACGTAACAACCACATCGCTGCCGATACACCGCCTTACAAGTTCGTGGGTAGCGGCAAATCGAAAAATTGGGTCATTAGCGGCAACAGGTTCGAACGCCGTACAGACGAGCGCATACCTGGCGACTTACAAATAGAAAATCTGCAGGTAAGGTGACATCAGTACGTATACAGGCATACCCGAGTACGCAAACAGGCGCACTGGAGTTCCCCTTAAGGCGGACTAACAGACCCCTTCAAGCGGACTCCGATAGTGCTTCATAGATTTCCATGTATTTGTCCGTCATATTGGATATATCGTATTGCTTGGCCTGTTGTAATGACTTCTCAGAGAGTTCCTGGTAGAAAGTCGGGGTGTTAATCAACTTGCTGATGGCCTGAGCCAATTCTTTTTCATCACCTTGTTGAAAAAGCATTCCAGCACCTTCAACAACCTGTCGAAGCCCATCAACATTGGTGGCTATTACTGGTAGCCCTGCTGCCATCGCCTCTACGGCAGTCAGTCCGAATCCTTCCCAGTGGGATGACTGAACAGCGATGTCTGCCTCAGAGAGTAATTGTGTAATATCGGCTCTGGCTCCGAGAAATTTGACCCTGTCCTGCACGTTCAACTTTGTGCACAGTGCTTTACAATCCTCCATACGGCTACCGTCACCAACGAACACGAGTTGTATGTCTTTGGGCAGCAGCGACATGGCGCGGATGACAGTATCTTGGTCTTTCGAGGCTTCGAACCGTGACACCTGTATGAGTGTATGAGGTTGTCGTCTCTCTGTCTTTTGGCTTTTGAACTTTGCCGTATCTATACCGTTCTCAATAACACAGAGACGACCATCGTCGGCTTGTGTCCCCATCCACTCATTTAACGAATCACAGGTAGCCTGGCTAATACAGATGATTTTGTCATATCGTGAATAGGCCATTCTGTCGGCATAGCGGAATAAGAGTTTTTGCTGGCGTCGGTTACTGGTGCTATGTTCAGTCCATGTCAGGTGTTGTCGCATTCCTGCTGTTGCTAACGGGACCCAGTAGAGTGCTGGAAAAAGATGAACATGTATGACATCATATCTTGGCTGCTGTTTCAGAAACCGTCTGATTTTCAGGGCAACCAGCGGGTTGTACAGCGATTTGATATTAAGGCAGTGCATCTTGACGCCGACTTCGTGTAGTTGCTGAGCAAATGGTGAAGGGTCATCTTTCAGCGTGAGCAGTTCCACGTCGTGCTGTCGGTTCATTAATGGCAGGAAATCTGCTAATAGCCGCTGGGCACCTCCAATCTGTAGGGAGTTGATAATCTGCAATATTCTCATGCAATTAAATACATGTGCTCATTTGTGATCTGTATTCTTCGGATATTTACCCAAGAGAAGTTGGCCTGTGATTTTGTTCTTTGACAGAACTATGGTGATGCTGTAACACAGCACCATCATAATCAGTGACAATGTCGGCGCAATGACAAAGTCCATCACAGCATGGTCGCCATAAAAAGTAATATACTGTTTGAGAATTGTTTCCAATAGGACGGCTTGTAGGATATAGATTCCAAGAGTTTCTCTACCTATTTTGCAGATAATATTATTATCCATTGATTTAAATAAGCCTCTGAAGATAAGAAATACAGACAGTGCCCCACAGTTCCCAATTAATATGCGGTAGGCTGTCTTCCCAAAGTATGCTAACCATGTACTAAGGGATCCTTCTTTGATAATCCCCATAATCCTGTTAGGACTATTGAAATAATGTCCATCATAGAAATATGCCATGAATACAAAAACGGACAAGGTAAGCCATAAAACCCATCTCTTTCCAATTTCAACTCCCGCAAGTTCTTTTTTCTTGATAAAGATTCCAAGCATAAATGCAGGAAACATGACATTCATCTTGAATATGGTCAGTACCATGCTTGCTAGAATGACAAGAACTGTAGGCGCTGTTCCAAGTCTCATGGCGATAAATGCAAGGATGTAGCAAAAGAACAGCGATTTCAGGAACCACAGACAGTCGAAGAAATCGGCTATGATTTTGGAGGTGTCATGACAATAGTAGACACAGAGCAAAGTAATGATACCTCCCCATAGCAAGCATGGAATGATTAGTTGCTTGGTTTTGTTCAAAAGCATCTTGCCAAAGCCGAGTGACAAAGATGAGGTGGAGAAATAGCCTGCCACCATCATAAATAAAGACACGTGGAATGTATTTATCACGACAAAGACAATGTCATCATTCTTATTCCATGATGAAAGATGGAGTATGCAGTGCCCCCAAATAACAAGAAACATTGCCAATGTCTTAATCGCATCCATGTAGTTAATGCGGTTGTGTAATGTCTGCAGTGTATTCATTTGTTGTGGCTATTTATTTGTTTTTTGATGAATTCAAGAATGCTACTTACCCGATTCTCAATAGAGAGTTTTTTTGCCGTTTCTAATGAGGTGGCAGACATAGATTGTTGTCGTTCTGGATTCTTTTTTATCTCCTTGATGGCATCCGCTATCTGCCGGACATTCATTGGGTCAACTAAAATTGCATTGCTTTCATTCAGAATGTCATAGTTGAAAGGCAGATTGGAAGAGATAATAGGCAGACCACATGCCATTGCCTCTATGATAGCATTTGAACAACCTTCTGCTTGTGTGGGCAGAACAAAGACATCTGCGGCATTCAGATATGTGACAATCTCGTTGTGATTCAGACTTCCCTTAAATAGAATCCCCTCACATTCCGGTTCTTCGTGTATTCCTCCAGAGGCAATGCCAATAAAGATGGATTTGACTAGCGGGTCATTCAGTAGGGTAATAGCATCAGATACGCGTCGGCAACCTTTTCTGGTATTAAATCTGCCACAGAATGCCACTATGAAATCATCCTGTGAATAGCCCAATCGTTCTCTTGCTGTCTTTCGTCCAATAGGGTAAAACTCTTTGTGGTTGACGGCATTGGGCTGTACGATGGTTCTGGATTTTTCTGTCAGATGGTGGGCAATACTTTCCTCCTGGTTCTTTGTGGAAACACAGATAACGCCTTTTGTGTTTTCATTAAGGAGGATTACCCGTTGAGCACTAAAATATTTATCTATTGTTATCTCATCCTCACCTGTTGCAACAAAAGATGGTATGCCGTTTTTAACAGCGTAATCGATAATATTGTCTGCTGCTTTCCAAAAATGAGAGTATATAATATCGGGACGGATCTTTAATCTTTTGGCTGCCCGGTTGATGACGAAACGGTCTATCTGTATTGATATCTTATAGAAGCGTCCTTGTCCTAATGAAAAGGAGTAGGGCCTGAATATGGTCATTTCTCGGATACCCTCAGAAGTGCTGATCTTAGCCTTGTATTTCTGTGGACAGAGGGGAATTTTATGCCTCCAGCATGTTGTCAGTGACTGTGGAGCTAGAACTGTAACATCCTCTCCTTGTCGCACCATCTCTTCTGCCAGTACAGCAACGAATGCCGACAACTGGTTCTTTGGCGATGGATATGTCTGAGCTGAAATGAGTATATGCATCTTAGTGGGAATTGTTATTCAATTTCACGTACATTATTGTCTTTCTCCTCTGTCGCTAATGCCTCTTGGTGGGCAATTGCACGAATATATACATTTTTGTCTTCGTGGAGAATACATGTATAGGGATAGAAGAAATCATAAAAACGGATGTTTGTTGCCTGGTAGGGTGTCATGTATCGAAGTATGATGAGGAATAGCGTTCCGGCTAATGCTCCCAATCTGATAATCAAATGATTCTTTACGCGGAAAAGCATATAGATAAAGTCTGCCAACATGATGAGATAGAAAATCTGGACATAGTTGTAGAGACGGGCAAAGCCAGCCAATGAACTGGCGAGAATGCCTAACGCTACCATGTACGATATTATTTTCTCCTTGCGTTTTCTTAACTCGTAGGAAGACTCAAGGACTGTGGCAGAATACATGATGACGAACGGGAAGATGAGATAGGTGATGGCAGAGCGTAGGAAACCGAATATTGTACTGGCTCTAAAGGAATAGAATAGGACTTTCTGAACCAATGCTCCCATACCCCCAAGGACGGATACCATGACTTTTCCGAGTACGAGGTCACTGAACAGCCATATACAGAAAGCGGCAAAAAAGGCAATTGCCAATGTCATCCAGGATATGCGAAAGCGTATAAACGGGAATAGGAGCATGGTAACGGCAGAAACGTGGAAAAGCAACGCTATGGGGAACATGAAGAAGAATAGCCATCTTTTGCCACTCATCCATTGGTGCATGCCGATGAGGGCAAAAGCCATGGCAAAGCCTTCACGCATGACTTCGGTATTAAAGACGAAATATTGTAGGGAGAAAAAGTAGACGAGCAGGAATAGGAAGTAACGGTTCGTATATTTACTGACAATGTAGCATACGGCCATGTTGATGGCGGTACTCTGCATGAGTTGTAACGCATAGAAAGAATGGAATACAGCCTTTGCCAATATGTTGGCAAGTGTCCAGAGAGGCATCTGGCCTCTCAGCATAAACTGTATCCAGATGTAATCTCCTGTTTCTGAAAAGTTAGAGGGTAATTCTTCAAACTCATCCATATAGGTGAATTTGTCAGCCCCTAAGCCATAACTGAAGCCCGACAGACAAATCAAATAGCCGCACATCAACCACAAGCGGTGCTGCTTGTGACTATCGTATTCTTCTATCCCATCGTAGCGGAAAGAAAAATAAACGGCTAATATGACAAATATGAGGTAGAAGATGCTCATGAATGTTCTATTTGTATTTGTAACTTGTCTTCGATAAACCTGACGAGCGATTCTGGCTTAATCAGTTTCTGATAGGGGTTGCTTTTGGAAAAAGGATTATCATTCTTTGCGAATGACCAGTCAAAATCGGCCAAATCATGAAAGACGGAGATATATCGCTCATCGTAGACTTCCGACTCCTTAATGGATGCACTGTTAGTTATCAGTTTCTTGTTGAGCATTATGGCCTCCCATGTCCGGAAGGTTGGACTTGATGCTTTTTGTTGTAACATCTCGATGATGCAACGGCTCTCTGTGCAATTTTTCAGATTTTCCAGATAAGTGAGGGAACCGTCTATATATTCAATGCCTGTTATAGGGATACGCTTTTCTTTTGGTACACCGATGACAATCATCTTGCATCTCAGTCCTCTACGTTCAGCCTCTATACAGACATCTATTATCAATGGGAGTCGTCCTTTGTCACGCCCTAAAAAATATAGGTCATATTGGTCACTGATCACAGGGGTGTTCTGCACTATGGGCGAGAATACCGTTGGATGATAAAGCAAGCCATATTGGCTTGCATCATTCTTGTCGTAACTGATAAGCAAATCTGCATACTGCTTTAAATAATCTACATCGATTGACTTTTGCGAATAGTGGTCTTTGATGGTGGCAACCAAATCTTGAGCAAAGCAAACGATGCGTGCTTGGGGATAGTGTTGTCTGAGGTAGGGTAGTAACTTGATACCACACTCCATACGAAGCCAGTTGTCTAAAATTAGAAAGCAGAGGCGTTGCTCTTTCTTGATATGGCTCAGGATAAGAGGATTCCACCAATTCTTGCCTGGAAAACTGACCAAATGATTCAACCTGGGGTTTAAATGCATCCTTTGCAGTTGTCCTAATAATCCTTTCGGTCTAAAAGTCGGAATGTACAATATCTTGGGGTCGTCGATGAGGTCTTTATAAGCAGTCAGATAAACATCCCATTCGTCACCTAAGATTATGAGTCGATAATTATTCATGAACGGGCTGCTTAATGAATCTGACATAATAGATAATGAGACACGAGAAATACGCCATATCACAAATGATGGTCGTGGCAATGGCGCCATTTGTATTGAAGAGCCATACCAGGAAGGTATACCCCAGCAGTTTGAACACCCCATTGGCAATGCTCGCGTTGCGCACGGATACCCCTTGCCCATGGGAACAAAGGTAGCGGTTGAACATATCCCCCAGACCATGAATACAGAAACCTACAGAAAGTATCGATGCATAAGTACCCACGATGGCATAGCGGTCTGTATAGAGGAATTCCACCACGGGATGTATCAGGAGAATGAAGATGATGCATGATGCGAAGGTCAGACCTACGGTGACAATAATCACTTTCATGGGGATGGCAGGCTGTGTGGCAAATTTCTTGAAATAGGTGGTTCCCACGATGGCGGGTAAGGCTGCTAAAGGTGCGGTGACGGTAAGGGCCAGCGTGTAAAAACCCACTTCGCTGTTGTCTTCATTAAAATAGCCCAATGAGATACCTGCCAGATAGTTGGTCGACACCATGACTAGCGAGCCGATATAGAGTTGTATGCCGTAGCGTCTATTCTCCTCGTTGAGACTCTTCCAGATGGGTTTCAGATGGCGGAACAGGGGCTTGGTGGCAATGATGATAATCAGATAGACTACCGTGTAGATACCCCATTGCAGCAGTACCATCCTGTCTGAGGTGGCTCCATAGGTAGAATAAACCAGATAGCCAATAGGCACATAGACGAGGTAGGGGAGGAGTCTGGCCAGGGAAAGCAGTCCTATCTGGTTGTCGCCCTGAGCCGTCTGGTCGATGTAGTTATGGAATAGGGGGGAGAAGCATACGGGTATCGACAACAGGAAGAGCCAAGCCACCTGAGGCCGGTCAGCGTGCAGTAAAGAACTGATGGGCATCGCTATGCATAGCAGGACGCATGCGCCAGCCAGTATGATAATCATCATGCCCTTGACACGAGCCACGTAATTACGGTCATCCGAGAGAGCCATGAGTCTGGCTCCTGACAAAAAATAGCCAAAGAGCAGGAATGTGGTCACAAAATTGATGATGTTCTGTACATAGCGTACGTCACCATAGTCAACAGGATCCAGGAAGCGTGTGTTCACGATAGAACATAATACCCCCAAAAACACCCCGATGAGTGTAGAGGCAAAGAGCATGACAACCTGTTTCTCCTGTCGTGTATTGACCATGCGCCGTTATAATCTTAGAACCATTCAATTAATTCCTTGCGATAAAGGTGGACTATCGTCCCGCAAGTAGCCAAAAACAGCATGGCGGCTACGAAGATCATGCGCTTAGGACCAGCAGGCTTGATGGGTACAGTGGCATTCTTTAGTTCTGTGAAGGCTGGGGTATTCTCCTGCACCTTAGCCATAGCCGCCTCAAGGCGGGTGTTCATGGCGGTGTAGATGTTATATTTTGCCTGCATATCGTTCTCCATATCCTGCATTTTCAGTTCCACGCTCCTCAATGATACATTTGTGCTGGCATCCGAGAAGGCGGCATATTTCATACGGGCTTTGTCGTAATTAACCTTGGCTTCTGCTGTCAGCATGTTGTAGTATTCTAAGTCGATGCGCGATTTCTTTGTGCGGTAGTCGGTAACGAAATCCTGTATATGTTGTTTGATGCTGTCGGCAAGCAGGGCACAGACCAATGGGTCTTGATCAGTCACTTCTATCGTGACGATATCAGTGGTACGGCTGTAGGTACACTGGATGTTCTTTTGCACATCCTTGACGATGCCAGTGGCGGTTCTGGACAATTCGAAAGGGTTAAACCGCTTACCATCCTTGCCTGGAATTTCTTCATCCTTTGGGGTGAAGAGGGAAGTGACCCACCTCTTGAGTGAAAGGAATGGCATTAAAAGGATGTTTTTCTTTTGGTGGTTTCTCAGATAGGTATAATAGTCAGTCTCCACTTCACCGTCTTTGGTTCTCACTTTGATATCCAACAGGCCTACGATGAATTTTGTCGACTCAAAAAGTTCTGGATAAAGTTGTGGATAGATGGCATCAGAGTAACCGTTGCCGATATTCACACCGAAATTTGACGCTAAAGAAGCCAGACTTCCTGCCTCTTTTGCTTCTGCTGATTCTGGGGCAACGGAGACTTCAGTGGTGTAGTATCGGGGCTGTGGCAGAATCAATAGGCATGACAGTACGAAGGTGATGCCCCACACTTTGAAAAAAAGTTTCCTCTTACTCCATAGTGTTGCCCATATCTTTGTGATGTCTATAGTCTTATTCTTCATTTCCTGTTTATTTTGTAAGATGAACAATACTGGCAATGATGGAACCGAGAGAGGCTATACTAGATCCCATGCTAAGTATTTCTGGTGTGGTCAGTTGGCGATGCTCTTTTTTGGTAGGAACAACTATTTGGCAACCTGGACGGGGCTTGTTCTTGCTGCTGGCTTTCGCCACCATGCCGTTCATATAGACAATAATGGCCTTTCTTTTCTTAGCATTGGAAGTGGCTCCTCCGGCAAGGTCGATGTAATAGTCTGCATCTTTGCCAGCCATATAACGGACGGTATTCGGGTAAAGTACCTCTCCGTTGATGGTGACGGTACTGGTATATTTCGGCACGATGATACGGTCGCCTTCGCGAAGTACCGGGTCGTCGTCACTATGGGGCTTCTGCAGGGCCTTGTCAAGTTCGATGGCCACGGGATATGTTGTCATCGTAGCAAGCATAGATATATCAATGGAGTCTTTTCCAGAGTTACGTTTGGCAGTGCGCAGCATCGTCTTCATCGTTTCCTGCTCTTCGGGCGTCATCCTTCTCAGCAGTTTGGCTCCTTCGGGATAGGCATGCTTGGTAATGCCGCCTGCCAACTTGATGATGTCGCTAAGGTGCTGGCTCTTATCTGTCAGAGTGTATTCACCTTTGAACTGTACTTCGCCCTCAACGGTGATGTTCTGCTGCTCAATGTAGTTCGGACTTCTGCGGATATACACTTCGTCATAAGGCTGCAGGGTGAAGGGCATTTCACCTTGTGGGATGGTGAAGTCCGGATTGAGTCTGAAACGATAGGTGAATGCTAAGGTGTCACCTGCTTCCGTCGCATCCGGATCAATGATTCTGCGGGCCACATCGACCTTTGCCAATGAAGCGGCATTAGTCAGGCCTCCTGCCTGCATCACGAGATCCTCAATGGTCTCATTTGTCGCAAACCTATATACACCAGGATTATTCACTTCACCGTGGATGGTGATGGTCTGGTCCATTATTTCTTCTTCGCGACTGGCAATAAAAAGCACGTCCTCATTCTTCAGTTCCACGTCGGGAACGGTGCCTTCAAGAATACCCTTGATATCAATACTCTGCATCTTCAGGGAACGGTCGGCCTGCATACGGTGCATCACAGCATGGTGGCTGATGGCATTCTCCGTCAATCCATCTGCAGCCTCAATCAGTGCCTTGACGGTGCAGATCTGCCCACCTAACTGATACATGCCCGGACGGAACACGGCACCCTTTATCTCTACCATATTCTGATAGCGGTGAAGGTTGGCATCAACGGATACAGAATCCTCGTCCATCAGTTTGAAATCGTTGAGGTCAAATTCGCCGACACTGAAAACGGAATATTGTTCTCCGGCTTTACGGTTGACCCTGATAGCCTTGGTATAGGCATCGCCAGTGAAACCGCCGGCATAGCGGAGTAGGGTGGCGGCACTCTCTGTCTTCTTCATTTCGTAGAACATCGGGCGCTTTACCTTACCTGTGATATTCACCAAAGCCTCGTATGGCGCTACGGTAATGATATCATTGTCCTGAAGACGTACATCTCCCGTCAGTTTGCCATTGAGCAGAAAATCATAGACATCGACGCTTGAAAGGAGCCGGCCGTTACGGAATACCTGGACATTCCTTAGGGTTCCGATATCGTTGGGGCCACCTGCCATATAGAGGGCGTTGTAGACGGTAGCGAAAGCCGACATCGTATATGTGCCAGGTGTCTTTACCTCACCCATGATACTGATAGTGATGGTACGGGTCTGTCCAAGCGTCAATTCTATTTGAGAATTCTGGTATCTGGGGCCAAGTACACTCCTAAGCCTTGACTTCGCCTGCTTGACCGACAAACCTCCTAATGAGATTACGCCAATGCCATTCATTGTGATGGTCCCGTCTGGAGTTATTGTCTTGCTGACACTTTCCTGGGAGGCACCCCAGATGTCAATGTTTACAACATCACCAGGCCCCAGACAGTAGTTCTGCGGGGTGGCGAGATTCATACTGCTTTCGAAGGTCAGGTTTCTTTTATTGAAAACGTCGTGGCCGAATATCTTACGACCAGTTTCTCCTTCTTCATCGTTATTATCTAGCGAAGAGTCTGTGGCTTTGTTCATTTCTATTAACTGCTCTTCTTTTTCCTCACCATTGGCTTCCCGCTGGCGGTTCTTGTCACTTTGCGAACTGATTGTGATGCCCCCACCCGAAGAACCGTCTTTTTGGAGTTTTTGGTACTGTTGCTGTATGCGCCGTATCTGGTCGATGTTCACGCCGCGCTGCATTAGTTGCGTCACAATCTGTTGGCGTGACACACCCTTGGCGTTCTGTTCGACCACATAATCCATTACCTGATTGTCGGTCATGTTCGACTGTGCCCAACCTGCAGTTGTGG
Organism: Prevotella sp.; assembly: GCA_017964785.1. GTDB lineage: Bacteria > Bacteroidota > Bacteroidia > Bacteroidales > Bacteroidaceae > Prevotella. Next base: position 12,307 of record JAGCRH010000048.1, on the reverse strand, counting down.
TTAGCATCAGAGAGATGAGTATCGATGATAGTTTTTTCATCCTATTTTTCTTGTTTTCCGCGTACATATTTATAATAATAACCCATTGTTGGCGTTTTTATTGTATTCAGCGTGTAAAATTACTGTTTTTTTTCTGAACGATCTTATTTTGCGAGGGTGAGAAGGTATTTGCCGTAGTCGTTCTTAGCCATGGGCTTAGCCACCTCGGCCAATTGCTCTTTGCTGATCCAGCCGCGCTTGAAGGCAATCTCCTCTAAGCAGGCCACTTTCAGACCTTGGCGCTTCTCGATGACCTCGATGAAGGTGGAGGCTTCGGAGAGGGAGTCGTGGGTACCGGTGTCGAGCCAGGCAAAGCCGCGCTGCAAAGTCTGTACTTTCAGTTTCTGCTGGGCGAGATATTCCTGGTTGACTGTAGTAATCTCTAATTCTCCACGTGCAGAGGGTTTGATGTGTTTGGCAATGTCGACCACGCTGTTGGGATAGAAATAGAGGCCCACGACGGCATAGTTGGACTTCGGGTGCTCGGGCTTCTCCTCGATGCTAAGGCAGTTACCGTCGGCATCGAACTCAGCCACGCCGTAGCGCTCGGGGTCGTTGACATAGTAGCCGAAGACGGTGGCGAGTCCATGCTTCTCTGCATTCTCGACGCTTTGCTTTAGTAATCCCGTGAAGCCGGAACCATAGAAGATATTATCGCCTAAGACAAGACAGGCGCAATCGTCACCAATAAACTCCTCACCGATGATGAAGGCTTGGGCCAGTCCGTCGGGTGAGGGTTGCTCGGCATATTCAAAATGCACGCCGATGTCGGAACCGTCGCCGAGGAGGCGCTTGAAACCGGGCAGGTCGTAGGGGGTTGAGATTATTAGGATCTCGCGGATGCCCGCCAGCATCAGTGCGGAGATGGGATAATAGATCATCGGTTTGTCGAAGATCGGAATCAATTGTTTGCTGATACCCTTTGTGATGGGGTAAAGGCGGGTTCCAGAACCGCCGGCTAATACTATTCCTTTCATATTTTTTTAGAATTTGGGTGCAAAATTACGAAAAAAATCGTAACTTTGCACCCAAATTACGAAAAAAACGAGATTTATGGGATTTTGGAATAAAATTTTCGGAAGGAAAGACGGTGAATACAAGGTGGGCGGCATGGAGGACTTCATGACGCTGATCCGTGTGTATTTCCAGGCTGCGATGGCTGCCGACCTCGGCATCACTAACCTAGCGGCTCTGCCTGACCTTCGTGTGTTCAAGGCTACCCTGAAGGTGCCTACGGTGAATAATAAGTTAGGTGTAGGCGAGCGGAGTCGTTGTAAGAATATGTTGAAGAGCATGTATGGCATGGACGACGACTTCTTCAAGGAGATAGACTCCAGTCTTCGTAAGCGTTGTAAGAAAGTGCAAGATGCACAGACCTATTTGGTGCAGTTTCAGGGCTTTACGCAGGAACTGATGATGCTAACGGGTAATCTGATGAAGTTCAAACTTCGTCTGCCGGGTTTCCTGAAGAAGTTGCTTTACGCGATGACAGAGAAAACTGTGAACGATATCTTCAACAAGAACGACTACACCGATCCTGCCGTGCTGAAGTCAGTGGTGGCCGTGCGTCAGTACAGTCAGCGCTTGGGCTTCTCCCAGCAGTGGATCACCAACTTCGTCTATAAGGTGGTGATGCTGGCGAAAAAGGAGAAACGACCCGCTAACGACGAGAAATAGTATAAAAAATCTTAAAAGATTTGCCTGTGGCATTTCTTTAAGAACTATTTTATATAATTTTGTGGGACAAAACATTACGTCATGACTTCGAACGAGCAGACAATTGCCACTTTTCAGACCCGTGTGCGGGATTTGATCCTCCGGTTTCAGGAACTGAAGAAGGAGAACGCAGACCTGTATGCGATGGTGGAGAAAAACGAGCAGGAGATGAAACAACTGCAGGCAAAGTTGGTTCAGGCGGACAATGACTATAATACCCTGAAAATGGCAAAGATGATGGAAATCACTGACGGCGACCTGGAAAGTGCCAAGGCGCGCGTGGCCAAACTGATCAGGGAAGTAAACAAGTGCATTGCTATCTTAAGCGACGAACAGTAAAACAGAGAAGATGCGATGGCAGAAGTGAACAAAGAGAAACTACATATCCGACTGCACGTCTATGATGAGGAGATTGCGGTGACGGTGAACCGGGAGGATGAAGAGTTCTACCGGGCTGCCGCCAAACTCATCACCGACCGCTACAACGCGTATGCACAGGCCTATAAAGGGAAGAAGGGCGAGCACACCATCTCGCTGATGACCCTGATAGACATTGCGCTGCTCTATGAGCGGGAACATCGGAAGAACGATACAGTCCCCTATAATGATATTCTCCAGAAGTTGACTTCCGACATTGAAGAGGCTCTAAAATGAGAATATTATTTTAACAACATAGATTTTTTATGGATTTAATTTTTGTACTGTTGATTGCTGCAGGCGCCCTCGCACTTGGAGGTGTCTGCGGATATCTGATTTTCCGCTATGTCCTGAAGGGCAAATACAAGGAAATGGTCGATACAGCCACCAAACAGGCTGAGGTGATTAAAGAGAAGAAACTCCTGGAGGTAAAGGAGAAATTCCTGAACAAGAAGAGCGAGTTGGAGAAGGAAGTGCAGCAGCGCAACCAGCACATCCAGCAGAGTGAGAACAAACTGAAACAGCGTGAGATCTCACTGAACCAGCGTCAGGAGGAACTCGGCCGTCGTAAGAACGAACTCGACAACCTGCAGCAGCGCGTTGACAACGAGAAGAAATTACTTGCTGTCAAGGCAGAGGAACTGGAGAAGATGCAACTCAAGGAGCGCGAGATGCTGGAAGAGGTATCTGGCCTGAGTGCCGAGGAAGCCAAGAACCGTCTGGTGGAATCGATGAAGGACGAGGCCAAGACAGCCGCTGCCAGTTACATCAATGAGATTATGGACGAGGCGAAACTCAATGCCGATGCCCAGGCCAAGAAGATTGTCATCCAGACCATCCAGCGCGTGGCTACGGAGACGGCCATCGAGAACTCCGTCAGCGTGTTCCATATCGACAATGACGAGGTGAAAGGCCGTATCATCGGTCGTGAAGGCAGAAACATCCGGGCCTTGGAGGCTGCCGCTGGTGTGGAAATCGTCGTTGATGATACGCCTGAGGCTATCGTCATCAGCGGCTTCGACCCTGTGCGCCGTGAGACTTGTCGTCTGGCCCTGCACCAGTTGGTGAGTGACGGACGTATTCACCCAGCCCGTATCGAGGAGGTGGTTGCCAAGGTGAAGAAACAACTCGACAATGAGATCATCGAGACAGGTAAGCGTACGGCTATCGACCTCGGTATCCATGGTCTACACCCCGAACTCATCCGTATTATCGGTAAGATGAAATACCGTTCCTCTTACGGACAGAACCTGTTGCAGCATGCCCGTGAGACGGCCAATCTCTGTGCCGTGATGGCTTCAGAACTCGGTCTGAACCCGAAGAAGGCCAAGCGAGCCGGATTGTTGCACGATATCGGTAAGGTGCCCGACGAGGAGAGTGAGATGCCTCACGCCCTCTATGGTGCCAAGATTGCCGAGCAGTTCAAGGAGAAACCCGACATCTGCAATGCCATTGGCGCCCATCACGACGAGATGGAGATGCAGACGCTGTTGGCGCCCATTGTACAGGTGTGTGATGCTATCTCTGGTGCCCGTCCCGGTGCCCGTCGTGAGATAGTGGAGGCTTATATCAAGCGTCTGAACGACTTGGAGGCCATTGCCATGAGTTATCCGGGTGTCACCAAGACCTACGCCATCCAGGCCGGTCGTGAGTTGCGGGTCATCGTCGGTGCCGACAAGATGAGCGATGCTGAGACCGAGGCCCTGAGTGGTGAGATCGCCACGAAGATACAGAATGAGATGACCTATCCGGGTCAGGTGAAGATCACGGTTATCCGAGAGACACGAAGCGTTGCTTACGCCAAATAAAGAAATCCCGCCGTTTGGCGGGATTTCTTGTTATTAGAAAGCCGGGAACTCTGGCTTGTTTTGTTGCTTGATGGCCATACACTCCATCTCGACGAGCCAGCCGGGACGGCAAACGGGAGCAAGAGTAATGACGTAGGGCTTGTCGGGGAAACGCTCCTCATAGAGTGCCTTGACAATCTCGTAGTCTGCCACATCACGTAGATAGACAATCATCTCCATCACATCGTTGTAGGTGCAGTCGGCCTCTTTCAACAGGGCCTCCACATTCTCCCACATCCGGCGGGTTTGCTTCTCCACATCTTTCGGGAACATGATCTCACCCTTGTTATTGATGCTGGCGGTACCGGAAATAAACACATGGCGGCGGTCGGCATAGTCGATGTATGTGCCGCGCTCAAAACTCACGCCGTAGTCGCTGGTACGGTTCAGATGGGTGGGTGCATATAAATAATGTACCTGTTCTTCTTTAATACCGTCTATGGCGTAGTTGTCCATCTGTGCCAGTACGTTGGGATCCTGCTGACGGCCTCCGATGCCGGTAGAGGCAATGAAATGGGTGTGGACGGTCAGGCCCTGGGTAAAGAATACCTGATTACGGGCACGCACCACACCGCCGTAGTTGAGGTCGATGTCGTTCACGAAGAGCCATGTGCGAATGCAGTTGTCGGCCAGTTTGCAGCCTTCCTCTGCTAGTTGCATCACGTATTCGTTGAAGAGCAGGCGCATTTGGTATTCGGAATTGGCGGCGAGGTTGTGGGCACTGGCATTCCACAGGTGGCGGAACTCTCCGTGCTTGGCCTCGTAGAGACCGCTTTTCGTCATGCCTGTCTGGACACCTGACATCAGGTAGACCCAGAGGGCTACCTTCGTCCCGTCGAGGGGAGCCTGTTCGATGATGCTCTTGGCACAGTCGGTTACATCGGCCACCACAATCTCGTCGGCCTGATTGGCTGCATCACTGAGGAAATAGCGCTTGAACACGGCCTGCGTGTCGAGTAGACGGTCCAATAATCCCTGATAGGCATTCATCACAGCCTCTAATTGTTTGGCGTATGTCAGTCGCTTTGCACTGACATGGATCATCGCGTGATACTCCTTGACTTCCGTGCCGTTGTCAAAGCAGAGGACATCGGCACGGGCATTCTCAAATTCTATGCGTGAGAGTTGTTCAATCATTGTTTGTATCTTTTGGGGTGCAAAGTTACGAATAAATGAGCGAATAACCAAAAAAATAGGAATTTTTCCTAGTTTATATCTTGTTGATGTCTACGTAGCCGTGCATGATTGCATAGATGGTGAGAGCAGAAACACTCTTCATGCCCAGTTTATCCATAATGTTCTTGCGGTGGGTGATGACTGTTGCCAGACCGATATTCAGTTTGTCGGCAATCTCCTTATTGATATACCCTTGCACAATCAGCGACATCACCTCAATCTCACGATCTGTGAGAACCTTTTGTTGGAGTGCCTTCGGCATGGTGGGCAAGTTCTGTCCATGACCGTGGGCATGCTGCTCCAAGGCTAAGAGTGAACGGATGAGTTCCTGTTCAGGGACGTTGATACAGAGGCTATGAAACTCGGATAGTTGGGAAGTGGAGTCGAGGGATAGTGTCAGGACAATGGTCTTGCGACGATGCTCGGAGAAAAAGGTCTTGTTTTCCAGCACCACATTCATGGCTACAAAATAGTGGAAATAGTTGTCAGGGTCATTGGCCGTCAGTTCGGCGAACGACCCATACGTGTCGACCGTCATGATCGGCATGACATTCTGTAAAATAGACTTCAACCCCAACGCCGAAAGGGTGTTGGGGTCGATAATCGCTATTTTAGGTCTATTATTCACAATTAACTTTTAGGAGAGGAAACCGAGAAGGGCTCCGGCTGCTACGGCAGATCCGATGACACCGGCCACATTCGGTCCCATGGCATGCATGAGGAGGAAGTTGTGGCGGTCGTATTCCAGTCCGAGGTTGTTGGAGATGCGGGCAGCCATCGGTACGGCACTCACACCGGCATTACCAATGAGTGGGTTCAGTTTCTTGCTCTCCGGTAGGAAGAGGTTCATGATCTTCACGAAGCAGACGCCCGAGGCGGTGGCAATCATAAAGGCCATGGCACCGAGGGCGAAGATCTTAATCGTGTTGAAGGTCAGGAACTCCGAGGCCTGTGTCGAACAGCCAACCGTCAGACCGAGTAACATTACCACGATATCATTCAGAGCTGCACCGGCGGTCTTGGCCAGACGGGTGGTCTTGCCAGATTCTTTCAGCAGGTTGCCGAAGAACAGCATACCTAATAGAGGCAGACCGGAAGGTACAATGAAGGTGGTGAGCAACAGTCCGATGATGGGGAAGAGGATGCGCTCGGTCTGGGACACCTCACGACCTGGCTTCATCTTGATGACACGCTCCTTTTTGGTGGTGAGCAGACGCATGATGAACGGCTGGATGACCGGTACCAGAGCCATATAGGAGTAGGCACACACGGCGATGGCTCCCATCAGGTTCGGGGAGAGTTTCGACGACAAGAAGATGGCCGTAGGACCGTCGGCACCACCGATGATGGCGATACCGGCTGCCTGTGAGGGCTCAAAGCCCATGGCCAGAGCCACCATGTAGGCACCGAAGATACCAAACTGGGCGGCAGCACCGATGAGCATCAACTTCGGATTGGCCAGCAGTGCCGAGAAGTCGGTCATGGCACCAATGCCTAAGAAGATCAAAGGCGGATACCAACCCTGACGTACACCTTGATAGAAGATGTTCAGCACGGAGTTATCTTCGTAGAGACCTATCTCAAGTCCGGCATCGGCACGGAAGGGGATATTGCCGAGGATGATACCCAGTCCGATGGGGACCAGCAGCAAGGGCTCGAAGTCTTTCTTGATGGCGAGCCAGATAAAAAAGGCTCCCACCGCAATCATGATGAGGTTTCCCACCGTGGCATTGGCAAACGCCGTGTAGGTGAGGAACTCATGGAAATTCTGTATGATAAATTGACCTAAATCCATAGTTTATCCGATTGTCATTAAAACGGCGCCTTCCATGACGCTTTCACCTTGTTTGACGGTAATGGAGGTAACGGTGCCTTCATGTTCCGACTCAATATTGTTCTGCATCTTCATGGCTTCGAGTACGAGAACCACATCGCCTTGCTTGACGGTGTCGCCTACGTTGACTTTCACCTCAGTGATGGTGCCGGGCAGCGGTGCTTTGATGGCAGCGCCTGTACCTGCGGCCATGGGTTTGTCGGCAGCCGGTGCCACTGCTGGTGCCACTGTGGGACGTGAAACGGGCTTCGGAGCCTCCACATGTACTTTCTTCAGCGTGCTCGTTGGGTTGATGGGCTGCTTCAGTTCCACGTCGAAACGGATACCGTTGACATTGACTTTGGCAACGTTGCCTTCTACTTCTTCAATCTCTACGTCGTAATCGACGCCTTGTATTTTATATTGATACTTGTTCATTTTTCTTTGAAATTTGAAGTTTGAACTTTATGATTACTTCATATCACGGGTGGTGGGGATTGTCTGTCCCATGTGGCTTGACGGCTGCAAGGGGTCGTGGAAGTGGGTCATCTGCGAGTACTCATCCGTCCAGTCTGTGTTTTTCGACTTGATGGTAATGATACCCGACTCCACATCGTGAACGTCGTCCTGATACTGTTTCAGGGCCATGGCAATCACGGCGATATAAACCTCCTTGTCAATACCCTTGGTCTTCAATCCGTCTTGGAGAATGTTGCCGGTGGCGTGAGCCAGGTCGTGGGTGACCTCAACAGTCTTGGTAATGGGTTTAATGGGTTGGGTGTTAACCACCTTCTTAGCCGTGTCGAGATGGCGCATGATTAGGCCGAAGAGCCAGAAGAAGACGAACAGCAGTGCCAGACAGAAGAACACGATGCCCATCGCCAACAGGGTGATGCCAAAGCCGTGCGGGTCTTCACGCTTCAGATAGGCGTCTTTGGTCTCGTCGGTCTTGATGAAGTTCTCGATGCCGGGGGTGACATTCCCTGCCGACTTCACGGCCCACGAGGTGGCATCCTGTCGTGCAAAACTCTGGTCTGCAGCCAGGGCGGGTACGCTGACGGAGTCAATCAATTCCGTGGCGTTACCGTTGTAGAAACCGATCCAGAGAGGCTCCGACATGGGAACCTTCAATGAGAGGTGCAACTTGCCCTGTGCAGGGTTGGAGTTGCAGTAGAATACCAGGTGCTGACGACCGCCGATCTGCGTACGTGTGTCTCCGCTGGGGATGACACTCATACGCTTGATGCGCTCTGGCACACTCATGTTTGGATCAAGTACAGAGCGGTCGGTGGTGAAGTACATGCCACGCACGTTATAGGTGGTGAACGAGGTGTTCTCCAACTCGATCCATGCTTCACGCTGTCCGTACTCATCCTGAATGCTGGTGGTGTTGTTGGTCAGCACCTCGTTGATGCGAATGTTGTTGGCTCCCTGAGCCATCATCGCAGAGGCGCTTGTCAGCAAGATACCACTGAGCAGGATTTTAATTTTATTCATTTTATATTGCGTATTATTATATAAATTATCCGCAGAAGAACAGCACAATAATCTGTGCGGTGAAGATCCTGAGGAACATCGCCAATGGATAGACTGTCGAGTAACCGATGGCCGGGGCTTCCTTTGAGCAGATGCTGTTGGCATAGGCCAGGGCAGGGGGATCGGTATAGGTACCGGCCACCATACCTGCGATGGTGAAATAGTTGAACCTGTATCTCAGTCGTGCGATAGGTCCTATGATCAGGATCGGGATGATCGTGATAAGGAAACCAGTCAGCACATAGAGTAAGCCATCGCCGTCGATGACTGTCTCGAAGAACCCTGCGCCAGCCTTGATGCCTACGGATGCAAGGAAGAGCACCAGTCCGATTTCACGGAGCATCATGTTGGCTGAGGTCGTGGTATAGGTCACGAGATGTATCTTGTAGCCGTAGCGGCCGATGAGGATGGCGATGATCAGTGGACCGCCCGCCAGACCGAGTTTCACGGGAACGGGCATGCCTGGAATCGCAAAAGGAATGGAACCGAAGATAAGTCCGAGGAAGATACCCACGAAGATGGTAGCGATATTCGGCGCATTCAGGCGGCGGATGGAGTTACCCATCTTATTGGCCACACGGTCGACGGCATCCTCAGGACCTACCACCATGATCTTGTCACCCACCTGCAAGGGTAGGGCTGCCGAGGCGAAGAGATCCATGCCGTGACGGGTGACACGGGTGACATTCACGCCGTGAACACTTGAAAAGTGCATCGAAGCCAGTGTCTTACCGTTCATCTTCGGGTTGGTGATGAGGATACGTTTCGACACTAACGGCTGGTCTTGCTGTTCGAAGTCGATGTCGAGTTTCGGACCGATAAAGGCCATGATCGCCTCCTGGTCTGCCTCGGCACAGACAATCAGCATCTGGTCGCCCAAATGGAAGATGGTGTCGCGATTGGGGATGCAGAGTTCACCTTCATGCACAAGACGGGACACCACAAAGTCGCGGTTCAGGAAGTCGTGTACTTGCAGTAGTGTCTTGCCCTCCAAGTATTGGTTGGTCACCTCCAAGTGCATCTTATAGGGCTTTTTGTTGGCATTCGTCTCTTCCAATGCCTTCAGTTGATCCTCTTCCTTTTCTAATCTAATGCCGCAGATATACCTTATTAATATAATAGCACCGATGATACCCAGTACACCGAGAGGGTAGGCGCAAGCGTAAGCCGATGCTATCTGAGGGGCATCGCCGGCAAAGACTGTTGACAGGGCTTCATTGGCAGCACCAAGACCGGGCGTGTTGGTGACGGCACCATAGAGCGTACCCACCATCATCGGCAGAGTGGTGGCGTTGCTTGTATCAAAGAAGATATAGTAGCAGGCGAACATCACAAGGATATTCAGCAGGATGGCAGAGGCCGCCAGTCCATTGAGTTTGATGCCTAAGGTGCCGAAACTCTCGAAAAAGCCGGGACCGACCTGCATACCAATCATGAAGACGAAGAGTATCAGTCCGAAGTCCTGTACGAATGTCAGGATGGAAGTGGGGGCCGTGAATCCTATATGTCCGGCAAGGATACCGGCAAAGAGCACGAATGTCACGCCAAGTGAGATGCCAAAGACCTTGATCTTCCCCAAATAGACACCGATGGCAATCACGATGGCATAGAGCAGCGTGATGTGGGCCACAGAGTCAGTCGTCGTAAAAAGGTCTTTTAACCACTGAAACGATTCCATAACAATACTAACTTCTCAAAATCGAGTACAAAGGTAGGCATTTTTTGCTCAATACAAGCGTTTTTGTGCATTAAATTTCAGATAAATTCTGTTTTTTTGTTTCTTTCACAATTCAATTGCCTTTATTTGCATAAAAAGTTTGTATCTTTGCAGTCTGTTAAGTTAAGGCTTAAAACAAACTTATATAATAATTTAACGTATTTATGGCAAACAAAGAAAAACTCTTTACCGAGTTCACAGCGCCTACCACTCAGGAGTGGCTGGACAAGATTGAGGTCGACCTCAAAGGTGCCGACTTCCAGAAGCGCTTGGTATGGAGAACAAACGAAGGTTTTAATGTGCAGCCCTTCTATCGCCGTGAAGACCTGGCGAATTTGAAGACACCCGACGCTCTCCCCGGAGAGTTCCCGTTCGTGCGTGGCAACAAGAAGGACTCTAACGAGTGGTATGTCCGTCAGAACATCGCCGTGACAGACCCTGCTGAGGCTAACAAGAAGGCACTCGACATCCTGATGAAGGGCGTTGACAGCATCGGCTTCAAACTGGGACACGCAGAACTCAGTGCTGAGTTCATCGAGACGCTGTTGAAGGACATCCGTCTGGATTGTGTGGAGGTGAGTTACCGCGCATGCATGCGTCATGCCTTGCAACTGGCCGACCTCCTCGTGGCCTACTTCGAGAAGATGGGCTACGACAAGGAGAAGATTGTCGGTGGCGTGGGCTTCGACCCCATCGAGCGGATGCTGATGAAGGGCAAGGACTCTACCGTGCTGCTGCCAGACATGCCGAAACTGGTGGAGAAGTTGAAGGACTATCCCAACCTGCGCTGCGTGATGGTACACAGTGACCTGTTGAACAATGCCGGTGCCTACATCGTGCAGGAGATGGGCTATGCTCTCGCTTGGGGTAATGAGTATCTGCAGCAACTCACCGATGCCGGTGTGGATGTGGATTTGGCTGCCGGCAAGATCAAGTTCTATATGGGTATCTCGGAGAACTACTTCATGGAGATTGCCAAGTTCCGTGCCGCCAGACTGCTCTGGGCGCAAATCGTGAAACAGTATGAGCCGAAGTGTGACTGCTCGTGCAAGATGATCATCAATGCCTCGACATCGACTTATAACCAGACGGTGTTTGACTCTTATGTCAACCTGCTCCGTTCGCAGACGGAGGCCATGAGTGCCGCCCTCGGTGGTGTCCACTCGATGGTGGTCACACCGTTCGATGCGCCTTACGAGAAGGCGACTGACTTCAGCGAGCGCATCGCCCGCAACCAGCAGTTGCTGATCAAGGAAGAAAGTCACTTCGATCGTATCGTCGACCCGTCGGCCGGTTCCTACTATATCGAGCACCTCACCGACGCTCTGGCACAGGAGGCTTGGAAACTCTTCCTCAAGATCGAGGACGAGGGTGGTTTCCTTGCTGCCGTCAAGGCAGGCACCGTACAGGCCGATATCAACGCCACGAACGTGAAGCGCCACGGTGATGCCGCCAAGCGGAAGGAGTTCCTGTTGGGTACCAACCAGTTCCCGAACTTCACCGAGAAGAGCGAAGGCAAGGAGCCGTTGGCTGTCGACTGCACCGCCAAGCATTCCGACGATGCCGACGTGCCTGCCCTGACCATCAGTCGTATGGCTTCTGACTTCGAGGCTTTGCGTCTGACCACTGAGAAGGCTGCGAAGGTGCCTGTCGCCTTTATGCTCACCATCGGTAACCTCGCCATGCGCCAGGCCCGTGCACAGTTCTCGTGCAACTTCCTCGCCTGTGCCGGTTACAAGGTGATCGACAACCTCGGCTTTAAGACCGTTGAGGAAGGTGTCGATGCCGCCCTCGCTGCCGGTGCCGACATCGTGGTGATCTGCTCTTCGGATGATGAGTACGCTGAGTACGCCATCCCCGCCTTCAAGTACTTGGATGGTCGTGCCATGTTCGTCGTGGCTGGTGCGCCTGCCTGTATGGAGGACCTCAAAGCCGCCGGTATCGAGAACTACATCCACGTGAAGTGTAACGTGCTCGAGACTTTGAAAGAATATAATCAGAAACTTGGTATTTAAAGAATAGGAGACTTGAATTATGCGTAAACAG
>JAGCRH010000047.1 GCA_017964785.1 Prevotella sp. | reverse complement strand
TAAAATCGGTCAAATTATGGCATATTTTCTTTAATTATAAGGTAAAAATGGCACGTTTTTGAGGAAATGTGCGTAAATTTGCAGCCAAATTTCAATAAAACAGAATTGGATGAATAAAAGATATATCTATACACTATGTCTCATGTTGTCAGTAGTGCTCAGTCTGACGTCATGCCTGAAAGGGAATGACGAGGATATTGACTATTCACAATATGACGACATGGCCATCACATCCTTTACACTGACGGCAGTCAACAAATATACGACCACGACAGCCTCCGACGGCACAAAAACCGTTTCCAAGACGACCCTGAACAGCGGACTACCAGTATTCAGTATCGACCAGTACAATCACAAGATATTCAACAACGTGCCACTGGCAGCAGAATGCGACCTCGAACACGTACTCGTCACCATTACCACCAAGCGTAATGGTCAGGTTGGTATCAAGAGTCTCATCAGCGACACGCTGTTTACGTATCAATATACCGACAGCATCGATTTCTCCCAGCCCAGGGAGTTTCGTGTCTATGCCCTTAACGGCTCCGGCTACCGTGCTTATCAGGTTACCGTCAACAAAAAAGATTCCGTTGAAAAGGGAAAGCAGTGGGAGCGTGTTGCCAATGAAGCAAACGCGCCCAAGGCTCTTTATCAGGAATTCGCCTTGCAAAAGGGTGAGACTGGCACATTTCAGTTGTCGAAAGACGGCGGTAACACATGGTCTGACGAACTGTTAGGCGATGACGAGGATGCCTCGTTGCTGCCCACAGATGGTATTGCATGGGTGTCCTTCCCCTACTCAACCAGTACAAATACCGACTACGAGTTGATGGCAGGCAGTTGCGGGAGCGAAGGAACAGCCTGCAGCGTATGGCGCAAGATTGTGGATAAAGACGCCCCAGAGATGACATCCAGATGGGTGAATATTCCGACGGACGACAGCAAAGGATTATATCTGCCGAAAACAGGTTCACTCTGTCTGGTATATTACAACAGCAGTGTGTATGCCATCGGCGATGACGGCAATATCTACAAGAGTCGCGACGGAGGACTCATCTGGAAGATTACCAACGAATTCACCCTTCCTGAGGAATTGGGAAGTTACCATATCAAGGCTGCCACCGACGAAAAAGGAGAACTCTACTTGAGAAACCTTGACAATAACGAGTTGTGGCACCTGACCGACGTGTCGGCAGCGCAGTAGGATTAATCTGAAACGCCCATGAGGAGAAGTGAATACAAGAGACTGTGGCAGGTAAGAGTACTCATGGTACTATTCACTACCTTCGCTCAGGAGGATCCGGAATACCGGCTGGAGATTGGAGGTGGCATAGGAGCCATCACGTATCTGGGAGACTATAACGATAACCTCTTCAAGGGTATGCAACCCTGGGGGACCTTGACGGCCAAGTACAAGATAAACCCGAGAATGGCTGTGGGGGCAACCCTTGGCTATGGAAGGATAAAAGGCACATCCGACCGTGTGACGACATGGTATCCACAAGGACACTACGAGTTCGGCACGAAGATGGTTGATGGAGGGTTGCGCTTTGAATACAACTTCTGGCCATACGGTACAGGGCGCGAATACAGAGGAGCCAAACGGCTGACACCCTACATTGCCCCTGGTCTCGGCTTGACATACCACGGGGGACCGGATAAAGGCTTAGCCGTGAACCTGCCGTTGGGCGCAGGCATCAAATATAAGATCTGCGACCGTCTGAACCTGGCTGCGGAATGGAGACTGCATTTCACCCTCAGCGACAAACTCGACGGCGTGACCGACCCCTACGGTATCAAGAGCAGTGGGATTTTCAAGAATACCGACTGCTTCAGCATTCTCCAGATGACCCTGACCTATGACTTCTGGGCAAAATGCAAGACCTGTCATAACGACAGAGACTGAGAAAAGTAAAAAGGTAAAAGATATATGACAGTAGAACTGGATAAGAACCGTATTCCCCAGCATATCGCCATCATCATGGACGGTAACGGGCGCTGGGCTATGGAGCGTGGACTGGATCGCACCTTCGGCCACAAGGAAGGCGTAGAAACCGTGAAGAAGATCACCTCAGAGTGTGCACGACTGGGCGTCAAGTACCTGACCCTGTACACCTTCTCAACAGAGAACTGGAACCGCCCTGCCTATGAGATAGAAGCCCTGATGGGACTGGTTCTCAGTTTTGTGGAGATGGATCTGTTTACAGATAACAGCATCAAGTTCCGCATGGTGGGTGACATGGAGCGACTGCCCCAGTCGGTACAGGACAAGATCCATTATATGGAAGACCTGACCAAAGACGGTGAGCGGATGACTGTCATCATGGCCATGAGTTACTCATCGAAGCAGGAACTGACCAGAGCCACACGCCAGATAGCAGAGGAAGTAAAGAATGGGCAACTGAAGGCTGAAGATATTACGGAACAGACCATCAACGACCATCTGTATACCAACTTTATGCCCGACCCGGAGTTGCTGATCCGTACAGGCGGTGAACTGCGCATCTCCAACTATCTGCTATGGCAGTGCGCTTATTCAGAGTTCTACTTCTGCAACACTTACTGGCCCGACTTCGACGAAGAGGCCCTGCACAAGGCCATTGCCGACTATCAGAACCGTCAGCGCCGCTTCGGCAAGACCGAGGCTCAGGTAGAAGCCGAAGAGAAGTGAATAGTGAAAAGTGAATAGTGAAGAATTTGCTACCGCTTGAGAAAAGAATGAAGATTGTATATAAATATAATAAGGTGAAGACAAGTGAATGGATGGTGAAAGTGCTGATGGCACTATTCACTATTCTCTGTTCACTATTCACCACTTATGCTCAGGACAAGATCATCAACCCGGATATCTCGTATGCCGGCACGCCCCGGTCATGTACGATCGGAGGCATCTCCGTATCAGGTGTGCAAGGCTATGAGGACTACGTACTGACAGGACTGTCTGGCCTGACGGTAGGTCAGGAGATCGAAGTCCCGGGCACCCAGATTACCGAAGCAGTAAAACGTTACTGGCGTAACGGTCTGTTCTCGAAGGTACAGATCAGTGCCGACTCCATCGTAGGTTCCAAGATCTACCTCCATATTTCCCTGTCGCTGCATCCCCGTGTGAGCAATATCAACTACATCGGCGTCAAGAAGTCGGAACGGGAAGATATGGAGTCGAAACTCGGCATGGTGAAAGGCATGAGTCTGACGCGAAACATCCTTGACCGCGCCAAGATCCTTGCCAAGAGATATTTCGATGAGAAAGGCTACAAAAATGCCGAGATCGACATTACTCAGCACGACGACCCCGTAAACAAGGGGCAGGTGATCCTGGATGTCAACATCGACAAGAAGGACAAGATGAAGGTACACCAGATTATCTTCGACGGTAATGAGAAACTGACAGACTCGAAGATCAAGGGTTCCTTCTTTGGCAAGGGTGCCTTTGGTAAGATCCACGAAGCAGGCAAGTTCAACAACTTCTTCAAAGCCAAGAAGTTCACTGATGAACGCTATAAGGAGGCCAAGCAGAAACTGATTGAGAAATACAATGAGTTGGGCTTCCGTGATGCCACCATCATTGAAGACTCCATCTCACAGTTTGACGACAAGCATGTGAACGTCTACGTCAAGGTGGATGAAGGTGACAAATATTATATCCGTGACATCAACTGGGTAGGTAACACAGTCGTAACCACCGACTACCTCAATGCCGTGCTCGGCATGAAAAAAGGCGATGTCTATAACCAGAAACAACTGGACAAGCGCCTTAGGGAAGACGAAGACGCTGCCGGCAACTATTATTACAACAACGGCTACGTGTTCTCGAGTATCGATCCTGTTGAGGTCAACATCTCCGGTGACTCCATCGACCTGGAGATGCGCGTCATTGAGGGACCGCAGGCCCGTCTGAACCATGTGCGCATCTATGGTAACGACCGTCTGTATGAAGAGGTGGTGCGCCGTGAACTCCGCACCAAGCCCGGCGACCTGTTCAACAAGGATGCCATCATGCGTTCTATCCGTGAGATCGGAACCATGGGATTCTTCGACCCAGAGAAGATTGTGCCGGACATCAAGCCCAATGGTGAGGATGGCACGGTGGACATCGACTGGAAACTGGAGCAGAAATCCAATGACCAGTTGGAGTTCTCACTTGGTTGGGGACAGACAGGTATCATCGGTCGTGTAGGTATTAAGTTCAACAATTTCTCTATCCGTAACCTCTTCGGCAAGAACAAACTGCACCGTGGCATCCTGCCTTACGGCGACGGTGAACAGCTGGGATTCAACTTCCAGACAAACGGCTCGTACTACAGTTCGCTGAGTGCTAATTACGGCACCAACTGGTTTGGTGGCAAGCGTCCGAACTCCCTTAACCTGAGCGTATTCTATTCCAAGCAGAGCGACATCAACAGCAACTACTACAACAATGCCTACTATAATAGCCTGATGATGTATAATTACGGTGGCATGGGCTATAGCAGTTATAATGGCAGCATGATCAACTACGACTCCATGCTCGACGACGACAAGACCATGAAGGTGTTTGGTGCCGCCGTCGGATGGGGTAAGCGTCTGCGCTGGCCTGACGACTACTTCCAGTTCTCGGCACAACTCGGATTCACACGGTATATGCTGCGTGACTGGAAATACTTCTACATCTCAAACGGTAACTGTAACAACATCAACTTAGGACTGACCCTGTCGCGTGCCTCTACCGACAACCCACTCTTCCCGCGTTATGGCTCAGAGTTCTCGGCATCCGTCACTCTGACGCCGCCCTGGTCACTCTTCGACAACAAGGACTATGCGAGCCTTGCCAAGAACTCCCAGTCTGCAACCTATGAGAGTGAGTTACAGGACGTGTACCGTTGGATTGAGTACCACAAATGGAAGTTCAAGTCACGTACCTTCACCGCCCTCAGCGAAGGCGCCAAATGTTTCGTGCTGATGACACGCGTGGAGTTCGGACTCCTCGGTTCCTACAACAAGGACAAGAAGTCGCCTTTCGAGACCTTCTATGTTGGAGGTGACGGTATGAGCGGCTACTCATACGGCTATTCAGAGGAGACCATCGGTCTGCGAGGCTACGACAACGGTGCCATCTCACAGTCATCCTATTACGAAGAGATGATGCAGGGCAACAAACTGTCGGCATACAATGCCTACGCCTACGACCGCTTCACACTGGAACTCCGCTATCCGTTCATGCTGGGTAACACCACCATCTACGGACTCGGCTTCCTTGAAGGTGGTAATGCTTGGGCACAGGCCAGAGAGTTCAATCCCTTCAAGATGAAGCGTTCTGCAGGAGTGGGTGTCCGTATCTATCTCCCGATGGTGGGTCTGATGGGTATCGACTGGGCCTACGGCTTCGACAACATCTATACCAGCGCCAGTGGATCACAGAAGAAAGGCGGCAGTAACTTCCACTTCATCCTCGGACAAGAGTTCTAAACCTTTTTATATAATCAACGTCAAAGAGGTGTATAACAAAAACAAAGCATTATGAAGAAACTGATTATTTGCGTCATTTGTGCCATCTGCGGCTGCATGTCAGCCTCAGCGCAGAAGTTTGCGCTGGTGGATATGGAGTATATCTTCAAGAACATCCCTGCCTACGAACGTGCCAATGAACAGTTGAACCAGGTATCGAAGAAATGGCAGGCAGAGGTCGATGCCCTGACCACAGAGGCCCAGACCCTCTACAAGAACTACCAGAACGAGGTGGTCTTCCTCTCCAAGGAACAGAAGAAGGCTAAGCAGGATGCCATCGTCGACAAGGAGAAAGAGGCCGCCGACCTGAAAAAGAAATACTTTGGCCCAGAGGGCGAACTCTTCAAGAAGCGCACGGCCCTGATGACCCCCATTCAGGAAGAAGTGTATAATGCCATCAAGGACGTGGCCGACCTGCGCGGCTACCAGTTGGTGTTGGATCGTGCCAGTGATACAGGCATCATCTATGGCTCACCTAAAATCGACATCTCCTCGGAGGTGCTCAGCAAACTCGGATATTCTAAATAAACATTAAACTTATAGAAATGAAAAAGATTATTATTTGCGCCATTTGCGCAATCTGCGGTTTCACCACCGCCAATGCACAGGCCAAGTTCGGTCATGTGAACACTCAGGAAATCATCCAGGCTATGCCTGAATACGAAAAGGCCAAGAGCGAGATTGATGCCCTGACCGCACAGTATGATGCCGACCTGAAGAGCATGCAGGATGAACTGCAGAAGAAGGCCGAGGCCTTTGACAAGGAGCAGGCCACCCTGCCTGAGAACATCAAGCAGCGTCGTAATCAGGAACTGCAGGACATGTATCAGAAGATCCAGCAGAGTTATCAGGACAACCAGATGGCTCTCCAGAAGGCTTCTCAGGACAAGATGCAGGCCATCACCACGAAGGTACTCGACGCCATCAAGTCAGTAGGTCAGACTGGCGGCTACGTCTATATCATGGAGATCAACGGTGGGGTCCCCTACATCAGCACTACGCTCTCTACCGATGTCACTGCACAGGTAAAGACCAAACTCGGCCTGAAGTAATATGAAACGATTAGCATCTGTCGTCATAGCATTGTGTGTTTTCCTGAGCCTCTCGGCTCAGGAAAACAACACTTTCCGCTTCGGCTACCTCAGTTATGAGCAGGCCCTGAAATCTGTGCCTCAGTATGCCATCATGAAGAAACAATTGGCTGATCTCGAGGCTCAATACCAGGCAGAAACCAAACGCGTGGAAGACGAGTTCAACCGCAAGTACGAGGAGTTCCTCGAAGGTCAGCGCGAGTTTCCAAAGACCATCCTCCAGAAGCGCCAGATAGAACTTCAGGAACTGATGGAGAAGAACATCGCCTTCAAGGAAGAATGTCGTAAGCAACTGGCCTCTGCTGAGGAGGAGATGACAGCACCCATCAAGACCAGTCTTGCTGAGGCAATTGCCAGGATTGCCAAGGAACGGGGACTGGCCCTCGTCGTCAATACTGACTCCGATGCCTGTCCATTTATCGACCCTGAAATAGGCGAAGACATCAACACGCTTGTGCAGGATGCTCTCAAGTAGTCCAGGTCCCATCGGCATCTTCGACAGCGGATACGGAGGCCTGACCATCTTGCACGGCATCCGCCAACTGTTACCCCAATACGATTATCTCTATCTGGGCGACAATGCACGCGCCCCCTACGGACCACGTTCTTTCGACGTGGTCTATGAATTTACGCGCCAAGCGGTTGTGAAACTCTTTGAGATGGGGTGCCACCTGGTCATTCTTGGCTGTAACACTGCCTCAGCCAAGGCCCTGCGCACCATCCAACAGCACGACCTGCCCAAGATCGACCCCAACCGTCGTGTCTTAGGCATTATCCGTCCCACGACGGAGATCATCGGCAGCCTCACCACGTCGCGCCATATCGGCGTGCTTGCCACCGAAGGCACCATCAAGAGTGAGAGTTATAATTTGGAAATCCAGAAGTTGCACCCCGACATCACCGTCTCAGGTGTCGCCTGTCCTTTCTGGGTACCTCTGGTGGAGTACAACGAGGCCGACTCCCCAGGTGCCGACTATTTCGTCAAGAAGTGCATCGACCAGATTATGTGCCTCGACCCCAAGATCGACACCCTTATTCTCGGATGCACGCACTATCCCCTACTCTTGCCGAAGATACAGAAGTATCTCCCTCAGGGCGTGCGTGTCGTCTCACAGGGCGACTATGTGGCCGACAGCCTTAAATCCTACTTGGAACGCCATCCGCAGATGGAACAGAAATGCAGCAAAAATGCCTCTGTCCACTACCTCACCACCGAAAACCCTGACAAGTTCAGGGAGCAGGCCCAACTCTTCCTCCACAGTCCCATTGACGTGGAGACCATCACCTTAGGGTAATTATTCCGAAGGGGTATGAGCCTTGCAACGATCTGTATAGAACTGTCGGAAGTCAGACCATTTATAATAAGGATAAGCCTCTGAGGGCAAAGGCAGACTGGCCTCAACACCATTCAGTAGGCACTTCACAAGGATCTCGTCCGTCGCCTTCTTCCCACGATAGAAGATCAGTTGGATATTCGACGCCTTACAAGTCTGCCAGTTTTGGTAGATATTCTTCACCTCATACGGATCCTCAGGGTCGGTGTCGGCACCATTGATACCCATGAGAATGTGGAGCGGCCCTAAACGGTCGTCGTGTCCGAAGCGCAGATCGGCAATGTGGTCGCTACTACCGTCGAGTACAGCATCGGCTTTCTTGATGATATCCTGCAAGATGGGAATCATCCTATATTGGAGGGGAAACAGCCATGAGTAGGAGCCCAGGTTGGAATTTTCCCATCGGTCGGCTATATCTTTGTCGGTGACGAGGTTGCCCATCATACCCTCATGGCCGATGTTGGGCAGCGAAGTATAGAGGTTAATGAAGTTCTCGCCAATATGGTGCACGCTGCCAGGCAGTCCCTCGGTACTGGTGAAGGCACGCTTGACGATCGTTTCTTCCAAATTGTCTGTGTATTTGAACTGGTCGCGGTTCTTCTCGTAGCGTGGCTTGCCACTGGGGAAATCGCGACGGGCGGGATTCTGGCGGTCGTCAGGTACGACACCGTCGAGGGTGAAACGCGATGACTGCTCACGGATCTCTATCTTTGGATTGCACTGTACCAGTTCCTGACAGAAAGCCGACATGCTGAGCACACAGCGGCCCGACAGCGAGGCAATGGCCAGCACATTTCCGCCATTCTTAAATACCTGCGGGAAGTTTTGGTACATCGTCCGCGCAATGCGCTGATGTTGCTCCCAACCCAAATCTGTCAATTCGCTGACACCTGTGGACAGTTCCTCCTTGGCGGCCTCGAACTTCGTGTAGAACTTTTCGCCTTCGGCCGTGAGTAGATGCCTGCGATGGGCATTGGTCAGCAAACTGTCCATTTCCCGATAGAGAAATGCATTCCAGTAATAGCGCGAACCGTGCCGCCCATAGTGGCTGATATAAAACGGTTTGTAACCACGTGGTGCCTTCGTCAGCGGAGCCTTCGTGAAGGCATAGGGATAATCGGTACCATAAGCCTTCCTAGGGTCGGATTTGAGTTGGTCAAGCACGTTTGTCTGTTGTGCCCAGGCTGACAAACCCAGGGCCACAAATGTCATTAATGTCAAAAACTTCTTCATCATTCAATCTATATTTTTATTCACCCTGCAAAGTTAAGCATTTTCCCCGAATTAACAAAGAAAAACCTTAAAAACTCTATATCCTTCGCCAAGCATCTTATAGAAAAAGGGCCGAAAGTCTTGGTACTTTCGGCTTTTTACTGTACCTTTGCAGCCGTATTATATATAATTAAGGTGTAAATGAAGATTCAGATTATCAACGGACCGAACCTGAACCTGCTGGGGCAGCGGGAACCAGGCATCTATGGCTCAGAATCGATGGAGAACTGTCTGACAGCACTGCGGAAACGTTATCCCGAGGTGCAAATAGACTACTATCAGAGTAACGTGGAAGGTGAACTCATCAACAAGATGCAGGAGGTAGGTTTCTTTGGGGGCTACGACGGTATCGTGCTCAACGCCGGTGCCTACACGCATACCTCCGTTGCCCTGCACGACTGCATCCGGAGCCTGAAATGTCCCGTCATAGAGGTGCACATCTCGAATGTCCACCAACGTGAGGAATTCCGACACAAGTCGATGATCTCTGCTGCCTGCAAGGGGGTGGTCTGTGGCTTTGGCCTCGACTCGTATCGCCTCGCTATCGAGGCGTTGAAAGGATGACGCTCGACGAGTATATCCTGGCGCATACGGAGCCGGAGCCGGAGTACCTTTACAGGCTCTGGCGGGCTACGAACATCCGCACCATTCACGGTCGGATGGCGAGTGGACACTTGCAGGGAAGGCTCTTGAAGATGCTGGTGCAGATGATCAGTCCGCAGACTATCCTCGAAGTGGGAACATTCAGCGGTTACAGTGCCATCTCGATGGCAGAAGGATTACCAGAAGGTGGACGACTCTACACTTTCGAAATCAACGACGAGATGGAGGACTTCACCCGTCCATGGATAGAAGGCTCGGAGGTGGCAGACAAGATCGAGTTCATCATCGGCGATGCGCTGACGGAAGCCCCCAAACTTGGCATAGAATTTGATATGGCCTTTCTCGACGGTGACAAGCGTACCTACCGCGAGTGCTACGAGATAGTGCTCTCCATCCTCAGACCAGGCGGTTTTATACTTGCCGACAATACCCTCTGGGACGGACACGTAGTGGATCAGGCCTACGACAAGGACCAGCAGACGCAGGGTATCACGGACTTCAACGACTACATCGCCCAAGACGCCCGTGTGGAGCAAGTCATCCTTCCTCTGCGCGACGGCCTCACCCTCATCCGAAAGAGGTAATCATCTATAAACAATAAACTCTAAACAATAAACATAAAAAATACATGCAAGAGACAAGACAGAACAAGATTGCGAGACTACTCCAAAAGGAACTCTCGCTGATATTCCAGCAGCAGACACAGGCCACTCACGGCACGATGGTCTCTGTGACACGTACCAAGATATCCCCTGACCTGAGCATCTGCACGGCTTACCTCTCCATCTTCCCCAGTGAGAAGGGTGAGGAGATCCTGGCGAATATCAATGCCAGCAACAAACAAATCAGGTATGAGTTGGGCACACGCGTCAGGAACCAACTGCGCATCATCCCGGAACTGCGTTTCTTTATCGACGACAGTCTGGACTATATAGAGCGCATCGACGAACTCTTAAAGAAATGAACTTCCCGTTCTTTATAGCACGAAGGTATCTGTTCTCTAAGAAGTCGACCCACGCCATCAATGTCATCAGCGGCATCTCGGTGGTGGGTGTGGCTGTGGCCACGATGGCCCTCGTGGTGACACTCAGCGTGTTCAACGGCTTCCACGATATGGTGGCTTCTTTCTTCACGAACTTCGACCCGCAGTTGAAGGTGACCCCCGTGATGGGAAAGACGGCAGCAGCCGATGACCCAATACTCACACAGATCAAGCAACTGCCCCAGATAGAGGTGGCGACGGAATGCGTAGAGGATCAGGCACTCGTCATCTACCGAGGGCATCAGGCGATGGTGACCATCAAGGGCGTGGAGGACAACTTTGACCAACTCACCCATATCAAGGAAATCCTTTTAGGCGACGGTGCGTTTGAACTGCATGCCGCAGATATGTTCTATGGCATCCCAGGCATCCGTCTGGCAGAGCAACTCAGTACGGGCTATATGTACGATGAGCCTCTGAAGGTCTATGCACCACGAAGGGAGGGACAGTTGAATATGGCAAACCCGATGGACGGACTCGTGGAGGATGAACTCTACTCGCCTGGCGTGCTGTTTCAGGTGATGCAGGGGAAATACGACAAGAACTATATCCTGACAAGCATCGACTTCACCCGTCGCATCTTTGAGCAACAGGGAATGGTGTCGTCATTGGAACTGCGCCTGAAGGCTGGCAGTAACTTTGACCGGGTGAAGTCGGACATCAAAGAACTCGCTGGCGACAAATTCTATGTGAAGGACCGTTTCGAACAGCAGGACGACACCTTTAAGATCATGAAGATCGAGAAACTGATGGCCTATATCTTCCTGACATTTATCCTGATGATTGCCTGCTTTAACATCATCGGCTCACTCTCGATGCTCATCATCGACAAGAAGGACGATGTGGTAACCTTGCGTAATCTCGGTGCCTCCGATAAGCAGATCGTACGCATCTTCCTGTTTGAGGGTCGTCTGATCTCTGCCATCGGTGCCATCATCGGTATTATTCTCGGACTGATCCTCTGTTGGGGCCAGCAGACGTACGGTTGGGTGAAACTCGGCTCGTCAAGTTCCTCTTTCGTGGTGAATGCCTATCCCGTCAGCGTCCACCCGGAAGATGTGATCCTGATCTTCATCACGGTTCTGGTGGTGGGTTTCCTCTCCGTCTGGTACCCCGTCCGTTATTTCGCCAAGCGGTTGTTAGCCTAAGAAGAGATGGAAGGCAAGGATATTGTCAAAGGTTACGTGCGCTATTTGAAGTTGCAGCGGAACATGTCGGGTAATACGCTCGATGCCTACCAGCGCGACCTCCAGAAACTGCTCGACTACCTGAAAGGAGAAGAGAAGGATATCCGTGAGGTGACACTCGAGGATCTGGAACATTTCTCTGCCGGGCTGCACGACATCGGTATCGGTGCCCGTTCGCAGTGCCGCATCCTCAGTGGGGTGAGGAGTTTTTTCCGTTTTCTGCAACTCGACGGCTACCGGGAGGATGATCCCACGGAACTCTTGGAGTCGCCACAGATTGGCGAACATCTGCCGGAGGTGCTGTCGCCGGAGGAGATAGACCTGCTAGAAGCCAGTATCGACCTCTCGAAATGGGAAGGTCACCGCAACCGTGCCATCATCGAGGTGCTCTTCTCCTGTGGGTTGCGTGTTAGTGAACTGGTGAACCTGAAACTCTCCAATCTGTATTTGGACGAAGAATTTGTCCGTGTCATCGGCAAGGGTTCGAAAGAACGGCTCGTACCTATCTCCCAGAAAGCCATCAGGGAGTTGGGCTTCTGGTTTGATGACCGTCAGCACATGAAGATCAAGCCTGGCGAGGAAGACTATGTGTTTCTGAACCGCTACGGCGGACACCTGACCCGTGTGATGATCCTCATCATGATCAAGCGACAGGCAGAGGCTGCCGGCATCAAGAAGACCATCTCACCCCACACCCTGCGTCACTCCTTTGCCACTGCCCTACTCGAAGGCGGTGCCGACCTGCGTGTGATTCAGGCCTTGTTAGGGCATGAGAGCATCGGCACGACAGAAATCTACACACACATCGACACTTCGACGCTCCGTCGCGAAATTTTAGAGCATCATCCGCGTAATATGAAAAAAAATTAGTAATTTTGCACCCAAATTGATAACAACCGATAAAATTATGAAGAAGATTCAAAGACTTTTCGCCACCCTGCTGCTGATGATGAGCGCAGTGACGATGATGGCACAAGACCTGTCGCAACTGCCGTCAGTTCCTCTTGACCCCGATGTTCGCATGGGTAAGTTGGACAATGGACTGACCTATTATATCCGTCACAACAACTGGCCCGAGAACCGAGCAGAGTTCTATATCGCCCAGCGTGTGGGTTCTATCCAGGAGAATGATGACCAGCGTGGACTCGCCCACTTCCTGGAGCACATGGCCTTCAACGGCTCGAAGCATTTCAAGGGCAACGAACTGTTGCGCTGGTGCGAGAGCGTGGGTGTGAAGTTCGGTACCGACCTGAATGCCTATACCTCCATCGACCAGACGGTCTATAATATCAGTAATGTTCCCACGACCCGCGAGAGCATCATCGACTCCTGTCTGCTGATTCTCTACGACTGGGCCGACGGTCTACTGTTGGAGCAGGAAGAGATTGAGAAAGAGCGTGGTGTCATCCACGAGGAGTGGCGCCTGCGCACTTCGGCACAGCAGCGTATGTTGGAGCGCGACCTGCCCAAACTCTATCCGGGTTCGAAGTATGGCCACCGTATGCCTATCGGTCTGATGGAGATCATCGACAACTTCGAGCGTCCCTTCTTACAGGCATATTATGAGAAATGGTACCGTCCCGACAACCAGGGCATCATCGTAGTGGGCGATGTCGATGTCGATAAGGTGGAACAGAAAATCAAGGATCTCTTCTCACCCATCGTGCTACCAGAGAACCGTGCATTGGTGACCACAGAACCCGTGCCTGACAATGACGAGGCTATCTACGTGATTGATAAGGACAAGGAACAGCAGATCAACGTGGTTTATCTGATGATGAAGCACGAGGCTTTCCCCGACTCACTAAAAGGCACACTGGCATTCACCATCACAAACTATATGAAAGGTGCTGCCCTCAGTATGCTCAACGACCGTCTGAGGGAATATGCCGAGAAGCCGGAGAGTCCTTTCCTGCAGGCATCTGTCGGCGATGGCAACTATCTCCTGTCGAAGACGGTTGATGCCTTTGAGGTGGATGTGCTACCAAAGGAAGGTCAGACAGAGGCTGCCATACAGACCGCACTGACAGAGGCCCGTCGTGCCGCCGAGTTCGGTTTCACCGCGACGGAATACAGCCGTTATAAGGCCAACTATCTCAGCAACCTCGAGAAGACGTACTCCAACAAGGACAAGCGCTACAACAGCCAGTTCGTGAACCAGTGTGTAGGCAATTTCCTGAACAACAATCCAATGCCCAGCATCGACTACACCTATACGACGATGAAACAGTTGGTGCCTGCGATACCTATCGAGAGTATTAACACCCTGATAAAGGAACTCGTCAGCAACAACGACAAGAACCTCGTGGTGCTGAGTTTCAACAACGAGAAGGAAGGTGCCGTCTATCCCACAGAGGACGGACTGAAGAAAGCCATTGCCGCTGCACGTGCTGCCCAGATTGAGGCCTACGTGGACAATGTGAAGGATGAGCCGTTGATGACCACCCTGCCCCAGAAAGGCTCTATTACAAAAGAGACCAAGAACGATCTCTTCGGCTATACCGAGTTGAAACTCTCAAACGGCGCCACCGTCGTATTGAAGCAGACCGACCTGAAGAAAGACCAGGTGCTGCTGAGAGGTTACGGCTACGGCGGTAATGCCTTGTACAGCGATGATGACCTGCCCAACGTGAGACTATTTGGCGACGTGATTGAAGCCAGCGGTTTGGGTAACTTCTCTCATACGGAGTTGGAGAAGGCTTTGGCAGGAAAAATTGCTAGTGCCTCGCTGTCGATGGACGCCTATCGCGAGTATGTCAACGGTAGTTCAACACCTAAGGATGTGGAGACGATGTTGCAATTAGTGTACCTGTATTTCACCAATATCAACAAGGACCAGAAGTCGTACGACAACCTGATGCAGACTGTGGAGGTTTCGCTGAAGAATCGTCTGCTGCAGCCCGAGAACGTCTTTAGTGACTCACTATCGCTGACTCTTGGCAATCATCATCCCCGTGTCAAGCCGTTAGACTTGGATGACCTGAAGAAGGTCAACTACGACCGCATCCTCGAGATTGCCAAGGAACGTACAGCCAATGCTGCTGCTTACACGTTCGATATTGTAGGTAACTATGACGAGCAGACCATTCGTCCGCTCATCGAGCAGTATCTGGGTTCGCTGCCCTCTCAGAAGGAGGTAGAGAAGGGCAAGAAAATTGATGCTGACTTCAAGGGTGAGGTCATCAACAGTTTCAAGCACAAGGCCGAGACTCCCAAGTCGATTGCCGTCATGTTGTGGTATTCCAAGCAACTGCCATTCACGTCGGAGAACAGCATCAAGGCCTCGATAGCCGGACAGATTCTGTCGATGGAGTATCTGAAGAAGATTCGTGAGGATGCCAGCGCAGCCTACACTGTAGGTGCCAGTGCCGGCATCAGCACTGATGATTTCGAGAATAATGCCACCATCTACGTCTATTGCCCCATGAAGCCCGAGAAGGCCGACATCGCCCTGCAGATTATGCGTGACGAGGTGCTGGCGCTGTCGAAGGGGTGTGACCCCGACAAACTGGCCAAGGTGAAAGAGTATATGCTCAAGAACCATGCCGACCAGTTAAAGCAGAACAACTACTGGATTTCAACCATCGACATGTGGCGCTACAAGGGTGTGGACTTCCATAAGGACTACGAGCAGTTGGTAAATGCCCAGACCCCTGAGAGCATTGCTGCCTTCGTGAAGGAGGTGCTGAAGGCCGGCAACCGTGCTGAGGTCATCATGATGCCAGAAGAGTAAATTGTCAAATTGTATATTTTCAAATTGTAAATGAGTTATCTTTTTTCATCAGAGTCAGTGTCTGAGGGCCATCCCGACAAGGTGGCGGATCAGATCTCTGATGCCATATTAGACCAGTTCCTGGCATACGACCCAACGGCACGCTGCGCCATCGAGTCGTTTGTCACCACAGGACAAGTTGTCATCATGGGTGAAGTGCGCAGTGAGGTATATATCGACCTGCAGACCATCGCCCGCAACACCATCAAGCGCATCGGCTATACGAAGGCAGAGTACCAGTTCGATGGGAACTCGTGTGGTATCCTGAGTGCCATCCACGAACAGAGTGCCGACATCAACCGCGGTGTCGACAACGGTAATGAGGACGAGCAGGGAGCCGGTGACCAGGGTATGATGTTCGGCTATGCCACCAACGAGACGGAGAACTATATGCCTGTCACACTCGACCTGGCACACTTGATTATGCGCACTCTGGCTGACATCCGCAAAGAAGGCAAGGTGATGACCTACTTGCGTCCGGATGCCAAGAGCCAGGTAACCATACAATACTCAGATGAGGGCATCCCCGAGCGTATCGACACCATCGTCGTCTCTACCCAGCACGACGAGTTTGATGAAGATGAGAAGATGTTGGCCAGAATCAAAGACGACGTCATCAATATCCTGATTCCGAGAGTCAAACAGCAGATCCATTCTCAGAAGGTGCTCGACCTCTTCGGAACGGATATCAAATACTACGTGAACCCAACGGGTAAGTTCGTCATCGGAGGACCTCATGGTGATACGGGTCTGACAGGTCGTAAGATCATCGTCGACACCTATGGTGGCAAGGGTGCCCACGGTGGTGGTGCCTTCTCCGGCAAGGACTCCTCAAAGGTAGACCGCAGTGCCGCCTATGCAGCCCGCCATATCGCCAAGAACATGGTGGCAGCAGGGGTCAGCGACGAAATCCTCGTCCAGATCAGTTACGCCATCGGGGTGGCCAGACCAATGAATATATACGTGAACACCTATGGTCGCAGTAAGGTTCAGATGAGCGACGGTGAGATTGCCAAGCATATTGAAAAACTCTTCGATTTGCGTCCGAAAGCCATTGAGCGCACCCTGAAACTGCGGCAGCCCATTTACAGTGAGACGGCAGCCTACGGACACATGGGGCGCAAGCCGGAAGTGATCAAGAAGACGTTCACCAGTCACTACCACGAGACAAAGACCATCGACGTGGAACTCTTCACCTGGGAGAAACTCGACCGTGTGGAAGATATCCGCAAGGAGTTTGGACTATAAGACTCTATGCTCAGACAAGACAGCATCCAGACAGAGCCTATTGTATCATCGGCCACGAGCGACACGATAGAGCATAAACCCACAAAGCCGCAGACACCCTATCAGGTGCTGCGGTTATTGCCTAAGGATGC